>JBGKDR010000134.1:0-4572 GCA_042954225.1 Parasynechococcus sp. | reverse complement strand
GGGCCATCAAGCCATCGAGATGGGTCTGAGCCCGTTGGGCCAGATCGAGTGCACCGGCGCGACGCGCCCGATCAATGCGATCCGTCCATGCGCGGACCTCAGTCACCAGCGTCAGCAATTGCCCTCGCAGCTGTTCGGCGTTCTGTTGCAGTTGCTGGCGTTGCCGTTGCAGTGCTTGGGCCCGGTCCTGCTGATGTTGGTCCTGGAACAGCTGGTTCTGGACGGGATTGTTCCGCAGAAAGGCTGACAGGCGTTGATCCAGCTCCCGCTCCAGTTGTTCAAGCCAATTGCTCATGGCGAGCTGTCCGCTGGGGTGGTGATCACAGGCTTTTCGATCTCCTTCAGCAGCGGCTCGATGGCAGCTGTTTTGGAGTTCAGGATGATCTGGGTGAACTGGGCCGCTTTCACCTCACCGATGTCCCCCTCCAGCTCACCGAGCCTGTCAAACGCCGCCATGTAGAGCGTTTCGAGCTCATGAATCAACTGCTCGCGTTGCGTTTTGATCGCCTGGCGTCGTTCGTCCTGCTTCATGGTGCTGAATGACCGCTCCTCAGTCTGCAGGCTCCAGCAGATGCAGTGACAGATGATCCTGGGGATCGTGCCAGCGTTGTCGGATTGACCAACCTGCTGTCCTCGCCAGCTTCGCTGCCGCTTCGGGTGTGTACTTCACGCTGTGTTCCGTGATCAGCGCTTCGTTGTCGTCGAATGTCCAGCGCTCGCCATCAAGGTCGATCGTCTGGTGTCCGCGGCTGACCAGCGCCATTTCGATGCGTTGCTGCTGCGCGTCCCAACGGGCCCGGTAGTCGAAGCGACTGGCATCGATGCTGCCCTCGAGGTCGCGGTTGAGCCGATGCAGAAGATTGCGTGCAAACGCCGCTGAGACGCCCGCTGCATCGTCGTAGGCCGCCTCCAGCTGTTGGGGGTCGCGCGGTTGATCCAGGCCCAGCAGCAGAGGTCCGCCCGCGAGCAAATGACGGAAACGCTTCAGGAGTACAACGGCTTCGTCAGGGCTGAAGTTGCCCAGAGAACTCCCTGGGAAAAAGCCGATGCGGCGCTGCTGATCCAGCAGTGGATGGGACGGCAGATCATCGAGCACGCTGTGGTCGCAGCAGATGCCGAGCATCGCCGTGGCTGGATGGCTCGACGCCAGGCCGCGCAGCGCTTCGCTCAGCGCGCTGCGGCTGATATCCAGCGCCACAAAGGCCGAGGGCCGGAGAGCCCGGAGCAGGGGGTCCACCTTCCGGGCATTGCCGATGCCGAACTCGAGCATCACCCCGTCACCCACCGCTTCGGCAATGGCCGCGGCATTGTCCTCGAGCAGCCTGATTTCGGTCCGGGTCAGGGTGTACTCGGGCTGTTGGCAGATCTCGGCGAACAACCGTGAGCCTTCGGCGTCGTAGAGCATCCACGCGGGAAGCTGTTTCGGCTGCCGGCTCAGACCATCGCGCACGAGGTCACGCAGATCCCCTGCTGCGGGGTGCAGGTCGATCAGCTCCAGCGTTGATGTCGGTTGCGTCGTGGTCATCGCGCCAGTCTTAAACCCGAGGCCATCCAGCGGCTCGTGGGGGGGAAGAAATTGCGATAGCTGTCACGTTCGTGGCCAGGGGGAGTCAGCCAGCAACTGCCACGCAGCACGAATTGTGAGCTCATGAACTTGCCGTTGTATTCGCCGACGGCACCTTCCACGGGGCGGAATCCCGGATAGGGCCGGTAGGGGCTGGCGGTCCATTGCCACAGGCATCGATGGCTCTGTTCCAGGCCATCGCCGTGCTGCTGGCGGGCCACTTCCCATTCCGATTCCAACGGGAGGCGTGCACCGCACCAGCGGGCATAGGCATCGGCTTCAAACCAGCTCAGGTGGCGCACAGGGGCATCCGGGTTGAGCTGCCGTCGTCCGGCGAGGGTGAACTCCTCTTGCCATGTCTCTCTGGCTCCTGTGCCACGCCAGTAGCGCGGTGCTTCCCAGCCCTGCTGTTGCCGCATCGCCCAGCCTTCGCTCATCCACAGATCGGGACGTTGGTAGCCCCCATCGGCGATGAAGCGGCGGTACTCGGCATTGCTGACCAGCTGGGACTTCAGTTCGAACGGTTCCAGCCAGACCCGATGACGTGGGGTCTCGTTGTCGAAGTGAAAGCCATCGCCAGGGTGACCGACCTCCACCAGGCCGCCCTCACAGGCCAGCCATTCCCCTCCATCGGGTCTAAGCACGGTCGTGAGCTCGGCGTTCGCTGCATAGACCGGCTCAAGCGGCTGACGTGAGAATCCATCCAGGATGTCCATCAGCAGGAGCTCCTGGTGTTGCTGCTCATGGTGCAGCCCCAGTTCCGCAAGGGCGAGCACTTCCGGGTCTCCGCTTTTCAGCAGCTGTGCCAGTGCTTCATCGACCTGTTGTCGCCAGGCCAGGATCTCTCCGATGGCTGGGCGGCTGAGCATGCCGCGTTGGGGCCGTGGATGGCGATCTCCGACGGCTTCGTAATAGGAGTTGAACTGATAGTTCCAGATCGGATCACATCCCGGATAGTCCTTCAGGTATTCCTGCAGCAGAAATCGATCGAAGAACCAGGTGGTGTGCGCCAGGTGCCATTTCGGGGGGCTGGCGTCGGCCATGCCCTGAAGCACAAGATCCTCCGGCTCCAGAGGAGCGATCAGCGCTTCACTGCGTTGACGCACGTCCAGCAGGGAATCCAGCAGCAAGGCAGTGGTTCAGGCTCGCTCGGACCCTAGATGGAGATGTCTGTCGTTGGATCATCGTTAATCTTTGATCTGATGTTTGTCGGCCATTTGTGACCGATTCCAGCCCTGTCGCTGTGGGGACTGTGCTGGAGGGCCGCTATCGGTTGAACGAGGTCCTGGAGCCCGCTGATCCGATCCGCGGAACTCTCTGGTTGGCGGAGGATCTTGCCCAAGACCAGACCCCTGTACTGCTGCGCCAGGTGGATGCGGATGAGGCGCAGCATCGTCTTCAGCGTTTGTGGCCTCTGCTGCGATCGCTGGACCATCCGCAACTGCCCCGCTGCGGGGATCAGCTCAGCCTGGATGGCGCCCTGTGGTTGGTCAGCGCCTTGCCCGGTGGCCCCCGGTATCAGCAATTGCAGGCGGATCGCCTGGTGCGGGGGGGCCGCTTTTCCGTCGCCGAGGTGCTGGAGTTGCTGCGTCAGCTGCTTCCGGTGCTGACCCTGCTGCATGGCCGTGGATTGGTGCATGGGCATCTCGACCTCAAGTCGGTGATCCATCGCCAGGACGATGGGCGTCCGGGTCTGCTCGAGCTCGGCTGCCTGCAATTCCGGGGCGAGCCCGCGCTGCAGGGGCGAGATGGCTTTGGGGTGCCTGCTGCCCAGCAGCGTGGCGACGCCAGTGAGCCGTGGATGGATCTCCATGCCCTCGGAGCCATGGCCTGTTTGCTGGTCAGCGGACGGACGTCCGATGGGCTGACGTCTGAGGATCCAGCCAGCTGGACTGAGTTGCACGCCCTGCCGGACGAGGTTCGTGCGCTCTTGCTTCGTCTGGTGAATCCATCGCCTGACCAACGCTTCGCCAGCGCCGACGCGGTGCTGCAGGCCATCGATGCGCTCCCCCAGGACACGCCGGCTCCGGTCTCCGTCGCTGTGCCGCCGGAACCTCAACTGCCCGCGATGGCGAAGGAGCCTGCGGCGGGCCGTCGTCCCACCCGCGCTCAGCTGCGTGAGAAGGGGGCGGAGGGCAGGGTCTGGCCGGTGGTGCTGGTGCTGGTGCTGTCGGCTGTGATCGGGTCTCTCATCGGCTGGATCCTTTTCAACAGGGACGCCTCCCGCGACAGGGTGCCGGACAGTGACCGGGATGTGACGGATCTCAGGAGGGACGCGACGCCGTCTCCCCAGGCTCTGGATCAGCGTCAGCAGTTGTTCAGTCGCTTGCGTGCCCTCCAGATCGATCGCAGCTGGTTTCTGGAGCTTGTGGATCGCAGCATCGTGGTGCGTGACCAGGGGTCTGATCGGTCGCGCTGGTCGGCGCTTGCGGAGGAATGGGTGGCTCGGTTGGAACAGCTGCCACCGGATCTGCGGAGTCGACTCGGTTCCCTGGATGACGCCGATTGGCGACTGCAGCAGCAGGCTCTTGTCGACCAGGGGGTGAGTCCGCGGGTGGTGGAGCAACTTGTCAGCGCTGCGGCGCGCGATCTCCTGCCTCCCGATGCAGCCGGTCAGCGTCCTGCAGAGCCCTATCGGCAGCTCTGGATCGCTGCTGCCATGCTGCGCCTCGACGATGTCACCCTGGCTGAGGTCAGCGCTGTGCCGGGGGCACCCACCAATCGTTCCACGCGGGTGATGGCCGGTGGCGCGCGCTTGATCACGATCCATGTTCCCCGCGACCATCGCCTGGTCCTGGGCATCAATGGCACACCGTTGATGGCGATGACCGTCTTTGACGCCAAAGGAGAGATCCTTCAGGCCCGAGGTCCCCTTCGCGTGCTGACGCTTCCAGCCGCTGCCGGTTCGCCCGTGCAGGTCCTGATCACCAATGCCGGAATGGCATCAGCCCTGCTCACGTTGTCCTGTCGCGCTGACCCTCTCCAGCCCGCTCTCGTCCAGCCAAGGT
>JBGKDR010000133.1:0-2788 GCA_042954225.1 Parasynechococcus sp. | reverse complement strand
TCGATTCCTCTCCCGCTCGAGGGACGCCACAACGCCCGCAATCTGCTGTTGGCCTGTGCCGTTGCCTCGGAACTCGGGGTGTCGACCACCGCACTGCAGACCCTTGAGGTGTCGGTGCCCGGAGGCCGCAACCGTCGCCTGCAACAGGGATCGCTCACCGTGCTGGATGAGACCTACAACGCTTCTCCGGAAGCGGTGATCGCGGCGCTGGATCTGCTCGCATCCATGCAGGGACGCCGCTTCGCGGTGCTGGGAACCATGCTTGAACTGGGGGAACGCAGTGCGGAACTGCATCGCCAGGTGGCCGCCCATGCGGCCCGTTGCGGCGTGGATGGATTGGTCGTGGTGGCAGAGGGCCACGATGCGAAGGCGATGGCGGAGGGCGCTGGGGATCTTGAGCGTCTGGAGGTGGTCAGCAGACCCGAACAAGCCGCTGAGCCCCTGAAGCAATGGCTTCAACCGGGCGACACGGTGTTGCTCAAGGCAAGTCGTGGTGTCGCCATGGAACGCCTGCTGCCTCTCCTACCAGCTCTGTAGACCTGCGTCAGCCGCGGTTGGCCCAGCCCTCCTTGGTCAGCTGCTTGGCACGACCGATGGCCAGGGCACCGTCGGGCACATCTTTGGTGATCGTTGACCCCGCACCGATGGTGACGTTGTCGCCCATGGACACCGGCGCCACCAAAACGGAATTGGCCCCGGTTTTACTGCCACTGCCGATCACCGTGCGGTGTTTGTTGACGCCGTCATAGTTGGCGGTGATCGTGCCGGCGCCGACGTTGACGTTGTCGCCGAGGCTGGCATCGCCGATGTAGCTGAGGTGATTCACCTTGCTGCCGACACCGAGCTGACTCTTCTTGACTTCAACGAAATTGCCGATGCGGCAGTTGTCGCCGATCTCCGCAGCAGGTCGGAGGTGGGCAAACGGACCGATGGCGACGCCGTTGCCGACGCTGGCTTCACGGATCACGGAGTGGACGGCGGTGACCTCATCACCGATCACGGCATCCTCCACAAGGGTTCCAGGCCCAAGGCGACAGTTGTCCCCGATCCGGCATTCACCACGGAAGTGCGTCTGGGGTTCGATCACGACATCGCGGCCGAACTGGCAGGTTTCGCTGAGGGTGCAGCTTGCGGGATCGATGAAGGTCACACCCTCCGCCATCCAGTGCTCGCGCAGCCTCTGCTGGAGCACCGCTTCGCACTGAGCCAGTTGCAGGCGGTTGTTGATGCCGTTCACTTCGTCCGCATCGTCGACTTCGAGGTGCATCGCCTTGGCCACCATGGCGACCGTGTCGGTGAGATACAGCTCTCCCTGGTCGTTGTCGGTGCTCAGTTTGGGCAACACCTGCGCGAGCGAGCCCCATTTGAAGCAATAGATGCCGGCGTTGGTCAGTGGGTTCTGGCGCTGCTCATCACTGCAATCACGGTGCTCAACAATGCTCTCCACCTCGCCTGCAGCATTGACAAAGACCCGGCCGTAACCGGTTGGGTCCTCAAGGCGGGCTGTCAGCAGGGTCACATCGGCACCGCTTGAGCGGTGGCGCGTCACCAGGGATTCGATCGTCTCAGCCCGAAGCAGGGGCACATCACCATTGAGAACCAGCAGGTCCCCCTCGAAGCCGTCCAGGGCCGGCATCAACTGCTGGACAGCATGGCCCGTGCCGTTCTGGGGTTGCTGCAGCACAAATTCGAGTCCAGGGACATGACTCAGCTGTTGCTCCACCCGTTCCGCTTGATGACCAACGATCAACAGACGGCGGTCCGGTGCCAGGTTGCGGGCACTGGAGAGCACCCGTTCCACGAGAGTGGCGCCTGCCAGTGGTTGCAGAACCTTGGGGAGGGCACTTTTCATTCGAGTGCCCTTTCCTGCGGCCAGCACGGCAATGGCGAGCATGCGTTTTGGGATGTGATGCCGGGAATCTACCGGCGATCCTTCATGCGCTCAGAAGCTTGATCAGAGCCTGATCCCCACGGTGCTGAGCCATGTCGAGTGCCGTCTGCCCGGCGTCGTTGCGAATGCTGCGGTCGGCTCCACCCTCGAGCAACACCGCCACCGTGTCGCGATGGCCCTGTGACGCTGCGTCATGGAGAGCGGTGTACCCGTTGAAGGGACCCGTCTGGTCGATCGCAATGCCGTGTTCAATCAGCAGCGATGCAGCCTTCGTTCGACCTGCGTACGACGCGGCATGAAGGGCGGTGGCCTTCATGCCGGGATCGAGAACGGTCAGATCCGCCTTGGCGAGCAACAGCCGCTCAAGAATGGCGTCATGTCCGCGATAAGCGGCAATGATCACGGGGAAATTACTGGAGCCTGCATCTTTTTCATTGACATCCACTCCTTGCGTCAGGAGCGTTTCAACGGCCTTGAGATCGTCGGCCTCCACCGCCTTCATCAGTTGGCTCATGGACTGCACAGAAGCGTTATCGGGAGCGTAATCACCGATTAAGGCAACACAATGCGACCGGGCATTTCTCTATAAAACAGTCCTGGCGCAGTCAATTAACAGAGAAAAACCCCAGACAGACAACCTGTCCAGGGCCGGTGATGGGGACTTTATTACCTTAATCAAGCCAACAAACAAGCGACCCAATCAACACTCTGTCCTCAATGAAACAGAACAGAGGTCGATCAAGGCATGGCGCGTTTCGGTTTCATCAAGCCAAAACGGCGCTGCCATGAATTGGTGGTCTCCAATCCACAGGTCTGCTGTTCCTCAACGCGTCGTCTGAGAATGTCTGAGGCTTCGGCATCCCCCGAAGGATCGCGAAAGGGAATGGCCGCACGGGT
>JBGKDR010000132.1:0-1544 GCA_042954225.1 Parasynechococcus sp. | reverse complement strand
TGAGCTTGCTCCGATCGAACGGATCGCCACCAAGTCGTTGTTCGCCAGGAATTCAGAACAATCCATGAAAACGTGTTATCTCCATGTCGGTTTTCACAAGACAGCGAGCACGTCTTTTCAACAAGCATGCGGGAACAACAGGGAGCAGCTGAACAACGCAGGCTTTTATTATCCAAAGTTTGCTTACCCAGCACAAAAGGGCAACATCTGGAATCACACGGGACCAGTCTCCAGTATCTACAAATCAGGTCGGGTCAAAAAACGCGGCAACAATAAAAACAAAGGCACAGAGAAAGGAATCCGACTCATCAACAATCAACGACTCTATGAAGCCTTCCAGCAGGACAATCATTTGCTGCTGAGTGGAGAAGGACTGTCCTGTATACCCCGTGACGCCTACATGAGGCTGATCGATGATCTAGGTCGTTTTGGTTACAACATTCAAGTCCTGGCACTGGTCCGAACGCCCTATTCCTTCGCTTGTTCGGCAATCCAGGAAATGATCAAAGGTGGACGTTACAACCGCCTGATTGGGCTTAACCGCTCCAGACAATCCAAACCAAGCCACCCTGACGCGTTCCCCAATCGAACCGAAGCCATTGAGACACTGCAGAGGGTATTTGGCTCGTCGATCAAGTTCCGGCCTTACAGCGAAGCTCTGGCCCATCCCAAGGGTCCCGTCGGCTACTGCTTCGAACAATTCGGAATTGACGCCAGCAATCTTTCGGCCAACAACAGCACCATTGTGCACAATGAATCGCTCAACAATCTGCAGACGCGCGTCCTGAATCTCATCAACAAAGAACAACGTCGGCAAACGGGGAAGAAAAAAATCAAAAAGAGAGAATTGCTACTGATCCGCCAGGGTTTAGACGATCTAGACTCCGAACGATTCCTACTCACCGAGCAAGAGTTTGCCGGAATTACGGATCAATACAAGCAAGTCAGGCAAGAGCTGGACAGGCTGCTCGGCCCCTCCTTCACAACCGAGGAGCTGCGCTTCTCCACGCCTGGTAGCAACCTAAAAGATGTTCTCACCGCACTAGCGCGTTGCTCCGTTTTGCTTGCAAACAACGTCGATACTTGAGCAAAGAGAACAAAAGGTTGATGATTTCTCGACAGGTCAACCGGGTCGTGATGGTTCCTGCAATCCGGATTGAAAAAACGCCAAGGTTTTCTGAAGGCGTTCAATTTCATAGTTGGTCTTGACATCGCGCTTCTCCAGTATCTCGACGCGTTGCAGCAAATCCTGCAGCACCTTGTTCTGGAGCACCTCAACCTGAACCTGTCTGTCCTTGCTGGCGGCCGCGATCGGACGAACCGTTGGCTCGGATCCATTCAAAACAGCCCCGTTGGTCTGCAGATAGAGCTCAGCCAGACGTTCCAGCACCTTGGAATACTGCTTGCCCTGCTCCCTGCAGAGCTGCTTGAAGGACTCAAGGGTGTCTGGGGCGAAATTGGCGTTGAAGGAACCCGGCCGTACTGGTGCCACCGACCCATCGCATCAACGCTCAACCCTACAGAGCAAGATCTGTAGAGACAAA
>JBGKDR010000131.1:0-2030 GCA_042954225.1 Parasynechococcus sp. | reverse complement strand
GTTGTGGGACTGACCGATTTGACGATTCAGCGCTCGGTGGTTGCCGTCCCGGCACGCTTGGCTTCCTCCCGCTTGCCAGGCAAGGTTCTTGCAGACATTGGCGGAAAGCCAATGATTCAGAGGGTGTTGGAGCAATGCGCTAAGGCCGATGGCCCGGCGGAGGTTGTGCTGTGCACCGACAGTGAGCAGTTGCAGCAGATGGCCCAGGACTGGGGGTTCCCTGTGCTGATGACGTCCGAGCACTGCACCTCAGGCAGCGAACGGATTGCCTCGGTGGCCGATCAGCTGGTGGGGATGGCCTGGGGGGAGACCAGTACGCAGTGGGATGGGGAGACCCGGGCGGCCCGGCTTGCCGCCACGGCGGTGATCAATGTTCAGGGCGATCAACCCTTCCTGGATCCTGCCGTGGTCACCGCCATGGTGGCGGTGTTCGGTCGTGCGTCATCGGTGCCCGCCGTGGTCACACCGGTGTATCGCCTCAAGCCGGAGAGCGTTCATAACCCTGCCGTGGTGAAGACGCTGCTGGCGAGCGATGGCCGGGCGCTCTACTTCTCCCGTTCCGCCATCCCCCATGTGCGCGATGTCGATCCCTCCGACTGGCATCAACACACCGATTACTGGGGCCATGTGGGCATGTATGGCTTCCGGGGCGATGTGCTTGCCGCCTGGGATCGCATGCCTCCATCACCCCTTGAGGATCTGGAGCGCCTGGAGCAGCTGCGGCTGATTGAGGCTGGCCACACCATTGCCACCTTCCGCGTGGAGGGAACCTCTCTCTCGGTCGATACGGCCGATCAGCTGGAGCAGGCCCGGCGACTGGCTGCAGGCTGACCCGTCGTGATCACCCGCATCACGGCCAGTCTCAAGCGTCGGTTCGTCGCCTTGTGGTTTCGTCGACGTCTGGGCGGGGCTGGACAGGCTCCTGCCTGTCTGGTGGCCTATCTCCCTCAGCGTCAGCAGGGCTGGATTCTTGATTTTCTCTGGCGGGATCTCTGCGAGCAGCTGAGGCGACAGCCCGGCCCGGCCGTTGGTGTGGTGGCCACTGCGGCAGAGCTGTGGACCCGATCCCGCGGCACTGACCTGATGGTGCTCGCCATGTCGCTGGATGCGCTCAATGCCCTGATCGCGCTTGGCTTTCCGCCGGAACGGATCGTCTTTTATCACACCCATGTGCGCCTCGGCCTGCCGATGCAGAAGCTCGATCTGCTGCATGCGGTGCTGGTGCTCAACGGCTTCGAGGCTGAGTTGGTCGGGATGCGCAAGGTGCCGCGCAGCCGCATCCACCGTTTCCCGGCCGGGTATGACCCCACGCTGTTTGCCCCCCCTGCCTCCGGCAGGCCCCGTTCGATCGATGTGCTGTTTGTCGGCCGTTACCGGAAGGGCACCGATGGCTACTACCACAAGCGCAAGCGGTATGGATTTCAGGTCGCTCTGGCCGAGCGGCTGCTGGCGCAGGGACACACCGTGGCGTTCCTCGGCAGCGACTGGGACTGCTGTGAGTATCCGCTGGATTCCCGCATTCAGATTCTCGAGGAGCCCCATGCCCGCTACGCCACGGTCTATCAGGATGCGCGCCTCGTCTGTTCCGTGGCGGCCCAGGAAGGTGGTCCGGTGTCGTTTCTCGAGGGCCTGGCCTGCGGATGCCTGATGGTGTCGGCACCGACCGGCTTCATTGGGGATCTCCACCTCTCCGAGGTGGCCTGTTGGACCCTGCCGCTGCCGGCGCCACCTCAGGAGTGGGCCGACACAATCGATCATCTTCTGCGAACGGTTGAGGGACCGTCCGAGCAGCAGCAGGCCCAGCGCCGTCGCTACCTCCAGGCCGCCCAGTTCCCGTCGCTGGCGACCCAGCTGGTCGAGATCTGCTGGCCGTCGACGTGAGGGTGGAACTCACGGCTTCAAGGCCACAGCACCTGGTTTCAACACATCGGCGGGATTGAACTGTCGGGTCCGCTGCTCCAGACGCCGCAGCCTCGGCACGCAGACGGTGGTGCGACAGATCACGTCGTACAGCCGCTCAAGCGCCTCAG
>JBGKDR010000130.1:0-7581 GCA_042954225.1 Parasynechococcus sp. | reverse complement strand
GCTCACAACTTCCCCCTCGACCTGGCTGCTGCTGAGTCCACTCCTGTGGCTCTGCAAGCTCCCGCCATCGGTTGATCTGGAATCAACAAACGATTCAGATCAACTGAATCGGAAAGCCCCCTCCTCGGAGGGGGCTTTTTGTTGTTTTGGGGCTCAACCCAGCTCCAGACAGGCGAGAGCAAAGACATCGTTGGTGGTGATCGACGGCAGCGGCCCGCGATACATCCGCGTTGTCGAAGACACCTGCTTGAAGCCAATGCCTGAGAGAACGTCGGTGGCTCCAGCGTTCTGTTCAGGGCTATCAACCAGAACAACACCCGGATGGGACACCAGGAGATGTTGCAGCAGAAGACTTGCCAGTTCAGGGCTGTCGGCAAGCAGTGGGCCAACCCGCCAGCCTTGCCCGGTCGCCAGCAAACAGGGACGGATCCGACCAAAGCCGTGGCACTCCCCGCCTCGATCAATCAAGGCGAGCACGTCTCCGGCTGGATGGGACAGCCATTGGTTGAGGAAATGTGGTCTCGGTGTGGCTTCACGTTTGGAGTCGTAGTCATTGATGGCTGTCAGGGGGATCTCGGCACCTGACATGGTGTGCAAACCGGACCATCCCTGAAAGGACGGCACTCGTGCCTCTGACCGTCGGTTGAACCATTGCCAACGAATGGTCCTTGACTCGCTTCTGAAGCCCCATTCCTCGTAGTGCTCGATGAGGTTCGGGGCAGCCTCAAGCCCGATGCAGCTCACGCCATCGAGATGGTTCAGGGCCGTCTGCCAAAGCTGATGACCGAATCCCAGCCCCCTGAAGTCGCTTTGAACCAGATAGAGGCCAATGAAGCCGTAGGCATCGTTGTAACGCACCCCAGCGATGCTTCCGACTGGTGCCCCTTGATGCCAACCAAGCCAAATGCCCTGTCGGTCGGTGTGTCTGTAGATCGAGAGATCACCGTGGCCCGGGGCAAAATCCTCACCCCGGGCCCACTGAACAACAGTGGCAATGTCTTGCTCTTCGAGCGGACGAATGCTCAGATCAGGCATCACATGGCTTGCCCGATGGCGTGGGCTCAGTGGCTCTTCTCCATGTGCTGCATCAGGTCGATGCACTTGGAGCTGTAGGCCCACTCGTTGTCGTACCAGGCGATTAATTTCATGAATTGATCGTCCAGCGCCATTCCTGCACCAGCGTCAAACACCGAGGTGCAGCTTTCTCCAAGCAGATCATTGGAGACGATCGGATCTTCGGTGTAGCCCAGGATTCCCGACAGGCCGTTTTCTGATGCCGCCTTCATCGCCTGTTTGACCTCGTCGTAGCTGGTTGGCCTCGACAGATTCACGGTGAGATCGACAACCGAAACATCCGGGGTTGGGACCCGGAAGGCCATCCCGGTGAGCTTCCCGTTCAATTCGGGAATGACCCGACCGACCGCTTTAGCGGCCCCGGTGGAACTGGGAATGATGCTTTGTCCGGCACCACGGCCACCGCGCCAGTCCTTCAAGGACGGACTGTCGACAGGTTTCTGAGTGGCCGTCGTGGCATGGACCGTGGTCATCAGACCACTGACGATGCCGAACTTGTCGTGCACCACCTTGGCCATTGGGGCGAGGCAGTTGGTGGTGCAGCTCGCATTGGAGACGATGTCCTCGCCGGCATACCTGCCGTGGTTGACACCCATCACGAACATCGGAGTGTCGTCTTTCGATGGGGCACTCATCACAACGCGTCGTGCACCTGCATTGATGTGGGCCCGTGCTGTCTCATCGGTGAGGAAAAAGCCGGTGCTTTCCAGCACGTAATCGACACCGATGTCACCCCAGCGCAGATCATTGGGATCGCGTTCGGCTGTGGTGCGGATCACGCGGTCGTTGACGATCAGCTGGTTGTTCTCAACCAGCACTTCTCCGGAGAAGCGACGGTGGGTCGAGTCGTATCGAAGCAGATAGGCGAGGTAGTCAACATTGATCAAATCATTGATGCCCACCACCTCCACGTCGGGATTGGCGACGGCCTGACGGAAGGCAAGTCGACCGATTCGGCCAAACCCGTTGATCCCGATGCGAATGGGCACGATCAACCTTCGACTTTTCATTCCGGTTATAGAGCTCGCGCGCGGGTTTGCTCGCACCCCTTTTGGGGACGCCCACAAATGAAACGAATCAGTTCTCGGTGGAGGACCTGTCGCCCTCGTCGGTAGTGGGATCGGGCAGCCCGTCTGCGTCTGGGCGTGTCAACAACGTCAGTTGTTTCTCCAGAAGCTTCAGGCGTTCATCAACGGCAGCCTGCTGCTCGACGATCCGAAGCTGTTGCCGTTGTTCGCTGCCGCTGACAACCGTGATCGGAATCCGTTGGACGCGAAGTTGAAAGCTGACTCTGAGCGGTTGGCCAATTTTTTCGTTGATCAAGGTTTGCACCTGCTCAACCTGTTCAAAGCTGGGCGTTGTGGGATCTGATGCATACACAGACACGTCGATCACGCGTGTCCGGTCGTTTCCGTTGAGATCGAGGGAGACACCGGCCAGGTTCGTTTGGAACGTCAGTGTTTTTCGCATCAGGAATTCAGCAATCAAGCCTTCGACCTGGCTCTTGACCTGCTCCGTCTGCTCCTGCATCTGGCGTGCCTGAAGCCGGCTGCGTTGACGCTTTGAGCCCTCAGATAACGGCATCAGGATGCCGATGCTCATAACCACGGCCGTGACCAGTGCTGCTTGGCCCCGGCGACTCCGAACCAGGCGTCTGCGCAAAAAGCGCTCACGGCAGACGAGCACGGCAATGCCACCCATCACGATGCCGAGGAGGTTGGCTGCAAAAAGGAGGCTGGCCCCAAATGCATTGCCCCAGTCCGCTGAGGCTGCTGTGAGCCCAGCGGCACACACCGGTGGAACAAGCGCCACGGCAATCGCGGTTCCAGCCATCGCACTGACGGCATCCGGACGCACCTTGGCGTAAGTGGCCACCGCCCCTGCCACGACTGCGATGCAGAGATCGAGGACCGATGGACTCAGGCGTCCGACAATTTCGGATTGAAAGGTTCCAGGAATCAGCAATCCGCGGTAATCGGCGATCTGACCAAGGACCAAGGAAAGACTCAGGCAAATGGCCGCACCGATCAGCAGCGTTGCCAATGCCCGTCGGACCAGCCGCCATTCAGCGGCAAGGATGGCGAAGACCACTGTCCGAAGGGGAAGGATCCACGGAGCGACAACCATCGCTCCGATCACGACTGCCGGGTTATCGGCGATCAAACCCAGAGTGGCGATGGCGCTGGAGCCGATGGTCTGAACGATGAAGGGTTCGTTCAGTGCTGAATCCTTGGCGTAGCTCGCGCGCAATTCGTCGATGCGAAGGCCGTTCTCCAGCAAGTCCTTCTGCGTTGCGGTCACGGTGGCGGGGGATCAGCTCCGGCGCCCGACGATGACAGGGGGGGTGGATCCTGAGGTCCCTGGCAGGGCAGGAACGACTTCCGTCTGACCATCCCACTTATCCAGAAACAGCTTGAACAACACTTGATCGTCCAGGCTGCGATTGAGGGTTTCGTAGCGAATGGCTTCCTGCTCAGCGATCTTCACCTCGGTCTGCGCACGCAGAAGTTGCTGTTCAGCAATTTGTTTCTGTTCGATCGCCGCACGATATTCCTCAGCGATCTGCAAGCCGGTCAGATCCAGTCCACGAACTTCGACGTAGTCAAACTTGGTGAGTTCCTCTGCAATGGTGCGTTCCACCAATGCAGAGATGTCATTCCATTCCGTGGCGATGGTGACAAGCTCATATTGAGAAAAGACAGATTTGAGAGCCTTCAACAACGATGGCTGGATGATGCGCGGGTAAATATCGCGGTCATTGCTGGCGATGGTGCGATAAATCCGACCGGCTTCTTCAGGACGAACGGCATATTTGACCGTTGCAGTGGCTTCAATGACCTGCAGATCTTTGGTCAGTGTGGCGAATTCCTCCGGTCTGACCTGTGTTCGAACATCAAAGGGGTAAATCGACTGGACAAAGGGGATTTTCAGATTGAGCCCCGGCAGGCGTGATCCCCCACTGACCTTGCCAAGGGTGGTGACAACGGCCACTTTCCCCGCCGGGACGATGAAAAGCGCTTGGCCAATCAGAAGAAGAGCGGCGAGCGCAATGGCCACCAGCGTCACCAGGCCACTGGAGGGATCATTGATTGGGCGGGGCGTCTGCATGACGGAGCGATGGACTGCGCTGAGTTGATGATGTCGTTTCTGGCGCCACGATGTTGTTTCGTTGTCCCATTCACCGCTAAACCGACATCATCGGCTGATTGGCTATGGCCCGCCAGCGGCGGTGGTTGAGACACGCGAAGGATCCGCTGCAGCTTCTGCTTCTTGTTGTGATCGCAGTGATGCTGGTTCGGATGGATCTGCGCCAGGCCTACAACCACCGCATGCGGAGTTGGTGTGCGCTCTACTGGGGAGCCGTGGATGCGAGTGCACAGGAAAGCAGCATTCGCGATCGCATGCTCGAGGTGTTGAAGGTTCCGAATCTCGAAATGCTCAGCTTCTGTCGCTTCTATGGCGATAGTTAATTCATGGTTTATCAGCAGGCGATCGCGGTTCCCTTGTCCGGCAATCCCTGGATCGATGGATTGGTGGATGGAGACCGATGGGGGGTCACCTCTGCGCAGCCAGAGGTCGGCTTCACTTTCATTTCCTCGACGATTGACGAACCGGGAGGTCGCTTCGGGGGGTATCCCTCGCGTGGCTGGAGTGAGACGGAACGAGCCCTGATGCTTGATGGCATGGCGGCCATCGAGCGGGTGTCCGGCTTGCGCTTCATCGACCGCGGGGACAGCAACGACGACGAGGTTGAGATTTGGTTTTACAACCTCGATAACAAGGCTGCGGACGGTGCCTACGGATTCAGTTACACCCCGGGGAGTGGCCCCGATGAAGGTTTGGTGGCCATCAATTGGTCGGCCTATGAGAGGAGCGATGGTCGGCCGCGACACCCCATTGGCTCAGGCAGTTTCCACGGAGCGACCTATCTGCACGAACTCAGCCATGGTGTTGGGCTGAAGCACCCCCACGACCTGGGGATGGACAAGCAACCGCGCTTTCCTGGCCTGAGCCGACGTTCTGATCTTTATCGCGATTCGGGGTTGTACGGCCAGAACGCGCAGCCCTGGACGCAGCTGACGTATGTCGACAAAGGTGCTCGCAATGGAGCTGTGCCCACGACGACCGCAGCCTTTGGCTTCCTGCAGACCCCTGGGGCCCTGGATATTGCGGCGTTGCAGTGGCTGTATGGCGTGAATCGCGATGCAGCACTTGGAGACGATGTTTACCGACTTCCCACCACCAATTCGGAGGGCACCGGCTGGCAGTCCATCTGGGATGCAGGGGGACGTGACCGAATCGATGGCGCTCGTGCCCGAGAGCCGCTCACGATTGATCTGCGCAACGCGACTCTGGAGATGAACGAGTCCGCAGGGGGCTATCTCAGTCGGGTCGATGGCATTTTTGGTGGTTTCACCATTGCCCATGACTGGGACGCCCAGGTGGTAGGCCTGCCAGCTGGTTTCTGCATCATTGAGGACGCCACAGGCGGGGGTGGCAGTGACCGCCTGATCGGGAATTCGGCTGGTAATCGCCTCAAGGGACGGCAGGGAGACGATGTCTTGTATGGCGGTCCTGCCGGGACCGATCGGTTGAAGGGAGGACCGGGCCGTGATCAGTTCTGGATCTCAGTTGAGCCTGATGCCTTCGCCAGGGTGGTGGATTTCGACCCAGTGGAGGATCGACTTGTCTTCGATCAGCCGCTCGAGGACTTCAACCTTCTCACCACCAATCGTGGAACCAGGGTGATGAATGACGGACGTGCCGTGGCTTTTGTTGCCAGCACAGCTGTGGACCTCGAGCTGCATGCCATCCAGCAGTCGTTCGTTGTGGTCTAGGCCTGCTGCTCGGTGGTGGGACTCACCGGGGGCTGACGTTGGCGTTGGCAGGTCCGGCATTCATGGGTGTCCAGCCCAAAAAAATTGAGTGAGAGCGTGCGTCCGCAGGTCTCACAGCGACGGCTTTCCGGTGGTGGCGATGAAGAAGCCATCCGTTCAGGCTCTGATCGATCCGAGCTCACTCTGACATCGGCCCGACGACCTGCTATAGATCTTAAGATGAGATTAAATCTGGACGACTGCGTCAAGAGTCTGTGCTCTGCGCACTCCTGGATTTCATTCGAGGAGTCCAGAGTTCTGCTGTTGGATGCCTATCGACGCTTTCGCGGGCAGGCGAAATACGGCGGAAATATGGTGCAGACGCTGCTGACGATTGAAATTTCGATCCTGCAGCGCGCCTCCGAGCAGGAGCTGAAACAGCGCCTGGCTCTGGCACGTGAGTGGTTCTGAGCAGTGACTCTGGTCAGTGTTCTCGGGTCGTGTCTGCTCTGGTTTCTGCTCCTGCATTGGTCGGGTCCGCTACCCGATGGGCTCGGTCCCAGCCAGGGGCACCTGCAGAGTTGCCTGCAGCCCCAGCACTGTGCGCGGGCCCGATGGACATCCAGTCAGCCCGATCAGCTTTTCTCGGCTGTTGCGGAGGCGATTGATCGCCTGCCTCGATCGGAGCGTCTCCAGTCCTCTGAGACCTATCTGCATGTTGCTGTCAGCAGCCTGGTCTTTGGCTTCACGGATGATCTTGAGGTTCTGCTCGATCAGCAGGGCGGTGCCGTTGAGCTCAGGTCTGAATCGCGCCTTGGGGAGTCGGATTTCGGAGTCAATCGGAACCGTCTGAGGCAGCTCCGGTCAGACGTGGATCGCCGTCTTGACGCTGGATGAGAGCTGTTGCCCTTGGCTGACACGTGTGTAACGCTCTCAAGCATCGATCGTTTGCGTTGTGATGAGACACCTCTTGCTGAGTTTTGCCGTTTTGGGCGCGTTGTGGCCCGTTGAGGGTCTCGCACAGAAGCGCATCCCCAAGGCCCCGGGGCATGACCAGTGCCCCCTTGGTTATGTGAATACGCTCAAGACAACCTGCGTATCGCCCATCTACTACGAGATGAGGCAAACCGGCGGTGCGGCCTGCCCCAGCGGTTGGATGAATGTCGGGGCTGGGTATTGCCGAAAGAAATGAGCAATCGAATGGCCTTGCCATTGGGATTCGATGCTGCTGCTTTGATCTCGGAGCGCTGTGGCCATGAACCATCAAAAAAACGCTCCGATGTGGAGCGTTTGATGGAGAGGTGTTCCCATCACCCAGCCCACCACGAGTAGCGGTGTTGAAGTCACATTACATTGAACGCACTACCCATGGTGTGTTGACAGATTCACTTAAGAAGCGCTGATCACAGTTGCTTTGCGTCAATCTGCGCTGATGCAAAAAATGCATTACATGGTCGGATCTTTTGTAGCGAATTGAACATCTGTCGAGTCAGAGTCTGACCCGCCTCTTTTAAGAAAAGCCTGACGCCCCCTGATGGATTCGAACCATCGACCGACTGCTTAGAAGGCAGTTGCTCTATCCAGCTGAGCTAAGGGAGCAGTGAGGGCAGTTTGACAGCTGCCAGGCAGCTGTCGGCATGGATTGGAGACCCGCCCCATCTAAGGTTAAAAGCTGTGCGGGAGCAGCAAA
>JBGKDR010000129.1:0-1049 GCA_042954225.1 Parasynechococcus sp. | reverse complement strand
AGAATGACGTTCTTCTCCGATTCAGCTGGAGATCGTTCCATTGCTGAACTTTCTGTTGACTTTCAACATATCGTCTAAATCTTTAGCGTCGTTGCGATTTGGCATGAAAAAGCCCCATCGTCTGGGGCTTGTCATCAGGTTGCTTTCTGACTCACCTGGTGTATGTGACTCCTCTATAGGTCAGTGTCTTTTGCTCATGACCAGCGTTGTCACCAGCAGGTGTTGTGTAGTTCTGCCCTCTGTAGGTCAGCGTCTTCTTCAGGTCCCTGGAAGTTTGCTCAGAAGCTTTCTTGAAGTGGTCTCTCTTGTACGTGAGTGTGACGTCAGGAGACGGGGTAGAGGTCTTGGACTCGTAGGTGTGACCTCTGTAGAGAAGGGTTGCCATGGCTTGTTCCTCGAAGAAATCCAAGTCCCCGTTCCGTGGCTTGGAGTGTCTGCGCCCTGCCGGAGCAAGGTGAACGTTTCGTAGCGGTTGCTACAGATCCAATTTAGGACTCCCTTGCCCCTCGTCAAGTGTTGGCGGCCACCACCACTGGTCCTATGGCAAGGCCAGGGCTGTTCCTTCCCGGCGTGGGTCGGCAGCTCCCGTCCATTGATCGCCGCGGTGTTGCACGAGTGCAATGCCGCTACCGATGGGCTGGAGTCGAACGGACTGTTGGTCACCACTCAGCTGGTCCATTCCGACGGGCCAGGGCAGGGGCGGATCACCTTCCAGCACCAGCCCATTGCGACGGCTGGAGAGATGGGGCAGTCCGACGGCCCGATGGGGCGGTTCCTTCCAAACCAAGGAGGCCAGCAGCACTCTGCTGAGTAGGTGGGGGATGCTGCGTCCGCCTGGGCTTCCAACCGCAAGTACCGGGTCGTCACGGCGAAACACAATCGTCGGAGCCATGGACGACATCGGCCGCCGGCCCGCCTGGCGCCGATTGGCGACAGGTTCGCCCTGCAGGGTGGGCCGGAAGGAGAAGTCGGTGAGCTGGTTGTTCATCACCATGCCCTCCACCAGGTGCCGACTCCCGAAGACCGTCTCCACCGATGACGTGTATGTG
>JBGKDR010000128.1:0-1219 GCA_042954225.1 Parasynechococcus sp. | reverse complement strand
AGTCCGAAACGGGTGATCCGCAAGGGGGACTTGCTCAAGGTGGACACCGGTGCCTACTTCGAGGGCTATCACGGCGATAGCTGCGTCACCATCTGCGTCGGTGATGCCAGTGAGGAGGCTCAGACCCTCAGCCGGGTCGCCAGGGAATCCCTGATGGCCGGTCTTGGCCAGGTCAAGGCAGGGAACACTCTCCTGGACATCGCCGGTGCCGTTGAGGACCACGTCAAGGCCAACGGATTCAGTGTGGTTGAGGACTACACCGGTCACGGAGTGGGCCGGAATCTGCACGAAGAGCCCTCGGTTTTCAACTTCCGCACCGATGAACTGCCCAATGTGACCCTTCGGCCTGGCATGACTCTGGCCATTGAGCCGATTCTCAATGCCGGCAGCAAGGCTTGCCGCACGCTGAAGGATCGCTGGACTGTGGTGACCCGTGACGGATCGCTGTCTGCCCAGTGGGAACACACAGTGCTTGTCACGTCCGACGGCTGCGAGATCCTCACGGACCGGGGCGATTGAGCGCCCTGCTGTAGAGCCGTCTCCCCAGTTCACTCAGGGGCATCAGCACGTAGGTCAACGGGTTGGGGCTGACGATGATCAGGTTCAGCCCCAACCCGGCTTGCAGAACAATCTGACCAGCCACGAAGGACGCATCCATCAACCCGATTGGATTGAGTTCGGAGCGAAAAGGGCCAAGCACCAATTTCCGAATCCTGAGTGCTTTTCGGGCCTCCGCTGAGCGAACGGCGCCATGGATGCTGACCAACTGGCCGATCAGGCGTTTGCTGATTTCGTAGCCGGGGCTGATTGCTGGTTGGATTTCCGCTTCGGATGTGTTGACCCAGATCTCACGCGGCTGAGAGGCGTTCGTCTTCGGACCGCAGGCTTCGAACGTGCGGATCAACCGCCAGGTGCTGAGGGCATTGACCTCCAGGCTTGTTGTGAGCTGATCGGGTGACTGATCCCCTTGGGGGTTGATGCCGTGGTTGAGAACCAGAACATCCAGTTGCTCAAGTTCGTTTCGCAGCACGTCCTCAGCGCCACAGCTCCACTGCACCCAGCGTTCGGGGCCAGCATCTTGGCTGGGGTCCTGGGGGGCTCTGTGGGTGAAGCCGGTGACGTGGGCCCCCTCCGCCAGAAAACGGGTGGTCAGCGCTCGGCCGAGTGCTCCGCTTGCACCGGTGATGCCGATGCGCCGGTTTTGCCATCGATTGGGTTG
>JBGKDR010000127.1:0-1157 GCA_042954225.1 Parasynechococcus sp. | reverse complement strand
GGCGGAACCGACGACCCAGGTCAATTGAGTGTCGCTGAGATCTCCTTCGTTGTTTTCACAGGCCAATAAAAGGTTTGCGGAGACGTCCTGCTGATCCAGGGTCTCCCGCCACAGCTGAATGTTGTCGTCGCGGAGATTGATCCGAAAGCTGCCTTCGTCGATGCTGAAATTCAGTTCTCCGGTGGCATCCGCGATGCTCTGAAGTCGCTCGATCCGCGGGTCCGAGAGGCAGCTCATCAACGCCGGTCAGAGAATCTCAATGTAACCAGTTATTCGGAACCTCTTCACTCCAGTCGTGGGTTCTGACAAAGCGAAATGCACCGGCGATCGACCCCCAGAGGTGCTCATGGGTGTCGGGGTCATAGCCGCGGTCGATCGTTTCCATCCCGGCTGCGTTCAGCGTGAATTCGCTCACCAGATAGGTGGTGCGGTCCTTGCGCTTCACCAGACAGCGACATCCGGGTTCCACGGTGCCTTTGAACCCGTCAGCGCTGGGTTCAATGAGATAAGTGCATCCATCCAGCAGGCTGAGATCACTTTCTTCGATCTGGGCCATCCGTTCAGGCTCTTCCACGGCTCCGCCAAACCGCTGACCATCGCGAATCGTGTAGTTCAGGATCACAAGACCGCGCTCGGGGCAGAGCCATGGGCGGAGAACCCGGATGCGATACGGCTCCCTGGGGGCGATTGCGTAGGCCTGTTCCAGCAGGAGCGATCCGGGTTTCAGCTGTGGAAGCGGTCGAAATCGCACCAGGATGTGGGCGTAGAGAGGCGGGTTGTCGAACGCTTGTTGCTGGTTGCTGAAGCCTCCGCTCAACATCTTGACCAGCGCGTTGCGGTTGGCGATCTGGTCAGTCATCGAGGTTGGCCATCAAGAGGGTGTCCAGTCGCGTTTCAGTATCTCGACGAAATTGCGCCGTGTTCAGTCGGTTCAGCAACGTGATTGCGATGAGCACAACCCCTGCCTCGAGCACGAAGACGAAGGAGAATGCTTGAAGCGGTTGATCGCTGCTGCTGATGATCCGGCCCAGATCGAGCAGCCCGCCCCCGAGCACCTTGCCAAGGGCGCGCGACATCGCTTGTGCCAAACCCCAGACTCCGACGAATGTTCCGGCCAGTTGCGGCAGCGTCAGATCCAACATCAGTGACAACGCGCT
>JBGKDR010000126.1:0-1129 GCA_042954225.1 Parasynechococcus sp. | reverse complement strand
TGAGACCCCTGATGGTGAGGGCACTGTCGTCGAAGACAGCCCAGTCACAGAAGACACGCAAGTCACGGACAACAGCCCAGTGACGGAGGAGGGCACGGTCACCATCGACTACGAACGCCCCAATGGCACCACAGACAAGCGGGTGGTGACCTACTTCGAGGAGTGGGGCATCTATAGCCGTGACGTGAATCTGTCGGACGTCGACGGCCAGTCGATGACCCACATGAACTACAGCTTCTTTGATGTGAAGGCGGATGGGTCGATCACCCTGTTCGACGAATTTGCTGCTTTGCAGAAACGCTTCCCTGAAGCCGATCAGGTCAGCCGCACCTTCAGCTCCAGTGAGTACGCCGCCATGGCACCGGAGCTGCTCGACATCTACGAAAACTCAGGGCGTTACACCACCAGCCAGAACGGTGATTCGATCACGGTGACGTCGATTCCCGTGGGTTGGAACGGCGTTGGTACCAACGATGCCGGCAACTTTGAGCAGCTCCGTCGCTTCAAGGAGCTCAATCCTGAGGTCAACCTCGGTTTCGCCCTGGGCGGGTGGACGCTGTCCGATGAGTTCAGCACCGCGTATGCCACCCAGGAGGGACGCGACAAATTTGTCAGCGAGACCGTCCGCATTTTCGAGACCTACGACTTCTTCAACGTGGTCGATTTCGACTGGGAATACCCGGGCGGCGGTGGCAAGGCGGGCAATGCGGTCTCCGCCAGTGATGGCGCCAATTTCGAGCTGGTGCTGCGGGACCTGCGAACAGCCCTCGATGATCTCTCGGCTCGAACCGGTCGTGACTATGAGGTGTCGATCGCCACGGCTGGCGGAGAGGAGAAGCTGGCCAACCTCAACCTCAAAGGCATCGACCCCTACGTCGACTTCTACAACGTGATGACCTACGACTTCCACGGCGGTTGGGAGAACGTCACGGGCCATCAGGCCGCCATGACCGGTGATGCCAACAACTACGACGTCACGGGAGCGGTGGACGTGTTCGAGAACGCTGGGATCGAGCTGAGCAAGGTTGTGATGGGGGCTCCGGCCTACACCCGCGCCTGGGGGAACGTTGCTGATGGTGGAAGCTTCGGCTACCAACAGCCCGGCTCCGGCCCTGATGCCACCGGCTCC
>JBGKDR010000125.1:0-1434 GCA_042954225.1 Parasynechococcus sp. | reverse complement strand
GTCCAACCAATGCCGTTCCTGCTGATCGGCGTCCACCGCCACCTTCCACTTCAGCGTGAGTGGGCTTTGCGCTCCGCACCCAGCCAACAGCGTCTCCAGGCGATCCAGCATCGCCGCACCGGCCGGAAGCAGTTGGGCACTCGATGGCGCCGGCAACCACCCGAGGGGCTCAGCACCGACCAGACCGGCTAATTCCCCCAGGGCAGCACCCAGCGCAAAGGCCAGCGCAGGCGGGCAGCAGGGGATGACTCGCTCCAGGTCTGCGATGGAGAGCGACTGCGGGCGCAGGCCGTCCAGGGCCCTGGCGCAGGCCGGTTGCTCCGAGGCCTCAAGTGGCGCCACCTCTCCCCAGCCGATCCGTCCGTTCTCAGCTTGAAGACGGAGCAACCAACCCCGACGCTCCTGCAACACCCCGGACGCTGTCCGCAATGGGCGATGCAGAGGAAAGGCAAAGGGACGGACCTGCAGCGCCAACACCATGGGGGTCAGGCCTGCAACACCGGCAAGGCCAGGCCGAGCATCAGACCGAGGCCATTGAACGCCTGAAAACGCAGGGCCAGGAATTTGCTGCCGCTGATGCGATCGGGTTGATCGTGGTGCTGGCGCAACAACCGCACCAGAGCCAGTCCTGGCACCAGGGCCGCCCCACTGAGCAGCACCGACGGCGGCCAGCTGCCGTTGAGCAGCGGCCACCACTCCAACGCCATGGTGAGCGCGATGAACCAGGGGATCAGAGCCGCCGAACGCGCTGTACCCATGCGGACCACCGGCGAGCGCTTGCCATGGGCCGCATCTTCCTCGACCTGATGGAAATGGGAGCAGAACAGCACCAGCGTGGTGGCCACCGCAGGGCCGCTGCCCAGACGGAGGGCCTCCGCCCAGGGCACCGCTGCAGCACCTCCAGTCGGTCCGAGCACCAACAGAGCCGCGGCGGTGGCAAACGGCCCGAAGGCCAACCAACACAGCGGCTCGCCGAGGCCCCGATAGCCCAGGCGGAAGGGCGGCCCTTGATAAATAAATCCCAACCCGCAGCACACCATCACCAGGGCTAACGACACCGGTTGGCTGCGCCAGGCCAACCAGGCCATCAACAGCAGACCCAGCACCAACGCCAGCGAGGACAGCCAGGCGATGCGGTCGCGCCGGCCGGTGAGGTTCACCACCGAATGGGGTTTGCCCAGGGCATCCACCCCGGTCTCGGCATCGAAGACGTCGTTGCTGAGGTTCTCCCAGAGCAGCAGCAGGATCGCCGCCAGCAGAAACCCCATCAGCTGATCCCAGCGCATCAGCTGCCCCGCACCCAGACGGGCACCGGCGGCCAGCAGCACCGGCATCACCGCCACCGAGTACATCGGCCATTTGATCGCAGCCTTCCACAGACGCCGCCGCTGGGCGTAACGGGATGCAACAGCCTGCGGCTCTGACATGAAGGAG
>JBGKDR010000124.1:0-1017 GCA_042954225.1 Parasynechococcus sp. | reverse complement strand
CAGCTCGCCACAGCAAGACTCCGATGGGCGGAGTTCGTGCTGCCCAGCACCCTGCAGCTCGCGCCGTTGATGGAGCTGTTGATTGAACCGGTTGGTTGTGAGCTCACCAGTCAGCGCATCCAGTTGGGGCTGCATGAGGCTTTGGTCAATGCCGTCCGTCACGGCAATCAGGACAACCCGGACAAACGCCTTCGGGTGCGACGCGTTCTCACCCCCAAGTGGTTGATCTGGCAGGTGCAGGATGAAGGTTCAGGCGTTCCGGCCCACGTCCGAAGCGGCACATTGCCCGAACAACACGATGCCCTCAGCGGTAGAGGAATGTTCCTGATTCATCAGTGCTTCGAGGACGTGCGCTGGAGTCGTCGTGGCAACCGTCTGCAATTGGCCTGTCGCCGCCCCGAGATCGATGCCCTTAACGGTGCTGCGGGCAGCCAGGATCCTTCAGCTCCCCTCTGAGCCAACCGATGGCCTGCTGGGCCAATGCTTCGCTTTCCGAGGCCATCCCATCCTGAATCAGGTTGACTAGAGCCGCCGAGAGCAATTCAGCAGCTCGGCGTTTGCGATTCGACTTCAGACGATGCCAATCGCGGTCGCCGATGCGCAGCTGTTGATGAAGTTGCCCAGACAGATCGGCTGTTTCTGGCGACCACGACGGTGTCGATGCACTCATGAGATCTCCGCAATGCCACTAGCTTGACGGAAGAAGCCAGTTCTGAGGTGCCGCGTCGGGAGCTGAGATGGATGCACGCGGTATCGCGCCTGCTGGTTCAAGGCCAGGTCCAAGGCCATCGCGATCGTTCCGTCCAGTCCCGGCGCTGGGCACAGCGACAGAAAGCCGCATCTCAAATGCTTGAGCAACCCATCCGAGGTTGGCACCGTCGTCGTGCTGATGGAGAGCGTTTCTGGCGCTCCCTGCGCTGGGGCGGCTCGGGTTTGATTCTCGGCTGGCTTCTGGCTCAGGCGACCAGTTCGGGGCGCTCCTGACCCACGACGACAAGGGAGGACAGCTGTTCGGAC
>JBGKDR010000123.1:0-5168 GCA_042954225.1 Parasynechococcus sp. | reverse complement strand
GCGTCCCCTTCCTGACCCTGCCCCTGCTGGGCCGATCCACAGCCCCGAGGATTTCCGGCAACGCCACCCGGATGGACGGATGGGATCGCATCCATCCCTGGCCACCGCCCAGCACGGCGCCAGTCTTCTCGACACAGCCGCAGCGGCACTGAGCGAAGATCTATGCAGTTTCCTTCAAGCGGCATGAGCCGGATTTCCGCCGACGACGTACGTAAAGTCGCCAAGTTGGCCCGTCTCGACCTGCCCGAGGACAAGATTGCGACCTACACCGGCCAACTGGAGTCGATCCTTGAGTACGTCGGGCATCTCGAGCAGGTGGACACCACCGGTGCTCCCGAGACCACCCGTGCCGTTGAGGTCACCAACGTCACAAGGCCTGACGGTGTTTCACCAACCCCGGTCCGTGAGGACATCCTCAGCCAGGCACCGCAACGGGAGGGTGATTTCTACAGAGTTCCGAAGATCCTGGCCGAATAAACCCCATAGGGGACCCCTCAACTTGGGGTCCAGCGTTTCGGCTCTGTCTTGATGGCAACCCGATCGACGAAACCAAGCCAACCCCGACGGAGCTGGCGTGCGGGCAGAACCTTGGCGAAGCGGCGCATCTTGCCGCGTCTGGGTTGGTGACTGCGGACTCCGACGAAGATGTCGTAGAGAAAATTGAACCCGTCTTTCTGGGTTTCGAAGATGCCAAGACGCTGGGGAGATCCCTTGGCATCCAGAAGAGGTTTGGTGGCCTCATAAGCCGGTTTGTATTCAAACCAGGGGATGGATGGCCAGAGATGATGAACCAGGTGATAGTTCTGGCCCATGATCAGCCAATTCATCAGACGGCCTGGATAGATCCGTGCGTTTGTCCAGCGGTTGCGGGACGCAAATGGGCGATGCGGCAGGTAGTCGAAGAACAGGCCGAGGGTCACGCCGACCATCAGAGCCGGTGCAAACCAGCAGTTGAAGATGAAGGGGAGAAAGTCGTAGCGGACCGCAGCGACGACAGCCAGGACGAACAGGCTGCGCTCCAACCCCCACTGCATCAGTTCCCAGCGCCTCCAGAGCCGACGCTGGAAGAAGAACCACTCGTGATAAAAAAATCTCGGCGCGATCAGCCAGAGGGGGCCGAAGGTGCTGACGATGTGATCGGGGTCATTTTTCGGGTCATTCACATGGGCGTGGTGCTCGAGATGCACCCTGGTGAAGACCGGAAAACTGAACCCCAGTAGAAGTGCCGAACCATGCCCCATGGCCTGGTTCACCCAGCGATTGGGATGAGCGGCGTTGTGGCAGGCATCGTGGATCACGGTGCCTTCCAGATGCAGGGCCAGGAAACCGGTACAGAGCAGGATTGGCAGAGGCCACCCCCCGACGAACCATCCCCAGATGGTCAGTGCGGCCAGTCCGTAGCCACCGATGAACAACCCCACGGTGGGGTTCCATGCCGAGGGGGGATCGACAAATTCCCGTGGCACGGACCTGAGCCTGGGTTGTTGAACCGGAGCAGAGGCCTGACTCATCTGGGCAATCGGCAACGCTTGTGCAACAGACCGAAACCACGGTAAAGAAATGAGTGCCCACCGGGGGACTTGAACCCCCACGACCGAAGCCACTGGTACCTAAAACCAGCGCGTCTACCAATTCCGCCAGATGGGCTGGCAACCGCTCAACTGTAAGGACCGATTCAGAATGGGGGAAGTGGCGATGCCCCGATGCTGGCGACCCTGAGTGGTGATCTTTGCCTGATCTTCGGCCTGGCGCTGTTGCTTCTACCGCTGCTGGCCGTCGAGCTGAGTCGACCGCGTGATGGTGTCTGGGGGGCGGTGGTCCTGTTGCTTGGCCTGGTCCTGGTGACCAGCAACGACCGGTTGCGTGGGGCGCCGATGTTGGCGGTGCTCTGCGCTGCACTGCTGATCGGACGACTCAGCCTTGAAGTGAGCCAGGCGCGATGGAGCGCCCTCAGCACCGACGAGCAGCAACGCTTCGCCTCCAAGGATCACTGGAGGACCAGTCTCGAGCAGTTGCTCGCGGCTGTGCTCAAGCTCGGTGGCGGCCTGGGCGAGCTTGTCCAACAGTTCAAACCGACCCAGGCAGCAAGCACGCCCAGCAAGAAGTGGGTGCGTCCGGAAGCCCCATCCGAGGCCCCGCCCGTCGACGAAATCTCGGGCACAGCTGAGGATTCAGCCTCCAAGCCCTCCGAGACTGAGCCCGAGGACTGATAATCCCCAACTGCAGCAGGGAATCCCTTGGCCAAGGAGACGCGCGACGCCAGCGCTGAGCAGCGCCCCTCCTACAAGGAGACACTCAACCTGCTGCAGACGAGCTTCGGGATGCGGGCCAACGCCGTGAAGCGGGAGCCCGAGCTCCAGCGGTTCTGGGCTGACCAGAACATCGATTTCAAGCTTGGCCTGGAGAACAGCGGTCCCGCCTTCACCCTCCACGACGGCCCCCCCTATGCCAATGGAGCCCTGCACATGGGGCATGCCCTGAACAAGGTGCTGAAGGACATCATCAACAAGTACCAGGTGCTGCGCGGGCGACGGGTGCGCTACGTCCCCGGATGGGACTGCCACGGGCTGCCCATCGAGCTGAAGGTGCTCCAGTCGATGGACCAGGAGCAGCGCCAAGCACTGACACCGATCAAGTTGCGCAAGAAAGCCGCGGCCTACGCGCGCAAACAGGTGGACGGCCAGCTGAAGGGCTTCCAGCGTTGGGGCATCTGGGCCGATTGGGATACGCCGTACTTGACCTTGCAGAAGGAGTACGAAGCAGCCCAGATCCGGGTCTTTGGCGACATGGTGCTGAAAGGGCACATCTATCGCGGGCTCAAACCGGTGCACTGGAGTCCCAGCTCGCGGACCGCCCTGGCGGAAGCCGAACTGGAATATCCCGATGGCCACACGAGCCCGAGCGTCTACGCCGCCTTTCCCGCCGTCGAGCTCCCAGCGCCGCTCCGGGACGCCCTCGCGGCAGAAGGGCTCAACCTTCCGGCCGACTCGGCAGCTCTTGGCCAGGCCCTGCAGGTGGCCATCTGGACCACCACACCCTGGACGCTGCCGGCGAACCTTGCGGTGTCCGTGAACGAACGGCTCGACTACGCCCTGGCCGATTCAGGAGACGGCCGTCTGCTGCTGGTGGCTGCCGATCTGATCGAGTCGCTGAGCAACACCCTGGAGCGCCCGCTGACCCGGCGCGCCACGGTGAAGGGTGCTCTGCTCGCTGGCCTGACCTATCAGCACCCACTGCTGGAGCGCACCAGTCCAGTGGTGATCGGCGGCGAGTACATCACCACCGAATCGGGCACGGGCCTCGTCCACACCGCCCCGGGGCACGGCGTCGATGACTTTCACACCGGCCAGAAATACGGCCTTCCGGTGCTCTGTCCAGTGGACGAAGCCGGAACACTGACGGATGAAGCGGGCCCTTTCGCCGGCCTGAACGTGCTCAAGGACGCCAACCCCGCGATCATCGCGGCGCTGGATCAAGCGGGTGCCCTGCTCAAACAGGAGGACTACGGCCACCGTTATCCCTACGACTGGCGCACCAAGAAACCCACCATCTTCCGTGCCACGGAGCAATGGTTCGCCTCCGTGGATGGCTTCCGGCAGCAGGCGCTCGACGCGATTGAGCAGGTGGAGTGGACCCCTGCCTCCGGTCGCAACAGGATCGAAGCGATGGTGAAGGAACGGGGCGACTGGTGCATCTCCCGCCAGCGCACCTGGGGTGTGCCGATCCCGGTGTTCTACAACCGCAGCAACGGCGAGGTGTTGCTCAATGCCGACACCCTGGCCCACATCGAGGCATTGATCGCTGAACACGGAACAGACGTGTGGTGGGAGAGGGACGAGGCCGACCTGCTGCCGGCCGCCTATGCCGATCAGGCCGAGCAATGGCGCAAAGGCACGGACACCATGGATGTCTGGTTCGATTCGGGATCCAGCTGGGCCGCTGTTGCCAGTGCCCGGGACAATCTCAGCTATCCCGCCGACCTCTATCTGGAAGGGTCCGACCAGCACCGTGGTTGGTTCCAAAGCTCCCTGCTGACGTCGGTGGCTGTGAACGGCCACGCCCCCTATAAACGGGTGCTCACCCATGGCTTCGCCTTGGATGAGAAGGGACGAAAAATGAGCAAGTCCCTGGGGAATGTCGTTGACCCGATGGTGATCATCGAGGGGGGCAAGAACCAGAAGCAGGAGCCCCCCTACGGCGCTGATGTGCTGCGGCTCTGGGTGAGCTCGGTGGATTACTCCGCCGACGTGCCGATCGGCGCCGGGATTCTGCGCCAACTGGCGGACGTCTACCGCAAGGTGCGCAACACCAGCCGCTACCTGCTGGGCAACCTGCACGACTTCAATCCAGCCAGCGATGCCATCGCCGTAGCGGATTTGCCGTTGCTGGACCGCTGGATGCTGCAGCGCACGGCCGAGGTGATGGATGAGATCACCGAAGCCTTCGAGGGGTACGAATTCTTCCGCTTCTTTCAGCTGCTGCAGAACTTCTGCGTCACCGATCTGTCGAACTTCTACCTCGACATCGCCAAGGACAGGCTCTACGTGAGTGCGCCTGACGATCGGCGCCGTCGCAGTTGTCAGACGGTCATGGCCCTGATCATCGAACGCCTCGCTGGGGTGATCGCCCCGGTCCTGTGCCATATGGCTGAAGACATCTGGCAGAACCTCCCCTACCCCGTGGAGGAGACCTCAGTCTTTCGACGCGGATGGCCGGAGGTGCCTGCGGCATGGCGCGACACCAGCCTGTCGGCACCGATGCAGCAGCTCCGGGAGCTTCGGACCTCCGTCAACCGTGTGCTCGAGGAGTGCCGCAGCCGTCAGGAACTGGGTGCCTCCCTGGAGGCTGCGGTCCGCATCGACGCCCGAAACAGCGACCTTCAATCCGCACTCGACTGGCTGATCACCAGTGAGAATCAGGAGGTTGACGGCCTGCGCGACTGGCTGCTGGTCTCACAGCTGCAGATCGGTGGCGAGCCCTGGGCTGAATTACTGGCCAGCCAGGACGACGAGGTTGCGTTGATCGAAGTCAGTCGTGCGCGGGGAACCAAGTGCGAACGCTGCTGGCATTACGAAGGGGATGTGGGTCAACATCCGGACCATCCCCACATCTGCGGTCGCTGTGTCGGCGTTCTCGAACGCCGTGCTCACCAACTGGCCTGATTCAAC
>JBGKDR010000122.1:0-2687 GCA_042954225.1 Parasynechococcus sp. | reverse complement strand
TGCCTCACTCAGCTGAGGGAGATCCACCATCCCGGCGACGGCAGTAGCGCAGCAGCAGTTCATCGCCCTGAAGCGGCTCGGCCGCCTGCAAACACCAGGCATCGGGCTGCTGCAACGGCTCCGGCAGCGCCATGGTCTGCGGCGGAATCCAACTGTGGGCACCACCGAGCAGGCGCGGCGAGAGGGTGAGCTGCAGTTCATCCACCGCATCGGCCTCAAACAGATCCGCTGCAAGCTGCGCACCGCCCAGCAACACCAGGCGCTGAATACCGGCATGCTGCAATCCCGCCAAGCGCTGGGGCCAGCTGCTCTGCAGCGGCAACCACTGATCAAAGCCCTCAGCGGCAGGTTCGGGGGCCAGCAACCAACGCCGCAGGGGCTGCTGAAAAAACAACCAGTCCTGAGGAAAGGCGCTGCGGTGGCTCACCACCACAGCGATCGGCTGGGGCGGACGCTGCTCAGCGATCCGTTGATCGACCAACTGCCGGTCCCTCAGCAAGCAGGTGGAGCGGTGGGCCCTCAAGGTGCCGGCACCGATCAGACAGGCATCGGCCCAGGCCAGGGCTTGATCCAGGGCCTGACGATCACCGGGGCCACCCAGCTGGGCTGCCCCACCACGGGCTGGAGCCAAGCGGCCGTCCAGGCTGACGGCCAGCACCAGGCGAACGATCAAGGCCGTGCTCAGAGGGCCGCCACTGCGTCAAGGGCCGCCGGAGCCATCTCCAACTTGGGGGCTTCGGCGTAGACCTCAGCCGCGTTGTTCGGGCTTTCCTGCAGACGCACCTTGTGCAGGCTGGCGCCGATGGCCTTGATCGGGCTGGAGAGGCGATCGGCGATGTGCAGCGCAATGTTCTCCGCCGTGGGCACACACTCCTCAAAGAAGGGCACGTCCTTATTGAGGAAGGTGTGATCAAACGGTTCCACCACCAGGTCGTCCACCAGGCGCTGGAGGGCCGAAAGATCGCAGACCATGCCGGTGCGGGGATCGATCGCACCGCGCACGGTCACATCCACCAGATAGTTATGGCCATGGCCATGGGGCCTGGCGCACTTGCCGTAGATCGCCTCGTTCTCCTCCTGGCTCAGCTCCGGTCGGGCCAGACGGTGGGCGGCGGCGAAGTGGGTGCGGATGGTGAGGTAGGCGTCCATGGGATGTCCGAGGTAGTCGGCCCAAAGGCCCGGTTGTTCGTAGAGGCGCAGGGCCGTGATCGGCAGGTGCGGAGACAGGCGCTGCCAGATCAGGCGCACCAGGGCTTCGGTGGTGGGAAGGCAGCCCTCAGGCTTGGAGACATCGAATTCCGGCCAGGCCTCATTGAGGAAGCGGAAATCGAGCTGGCCGGTCACTTCACTGCGGATCGCGTGCTTCACGTCCGAGAGGTTCAGCACCATGCCGTCGGCGTCGAGGCCACCGGCCATCGACACGATCAGCTCGTAGTTGTGGCCATGCCCCGGCGCCAGCGCACAGGGCCCGAAGCGAGCGGCATTGTCGTCAGCGGAGAGCTCAGGAAGCCAATAACGATGGCTGGCGCTGAAACACGCCCTCCTGGTGATCACACATCCACGACCTTGGCCGTGCCGTGCTGACGACTTCATTTCAGTCATGTGACGTTCCGGCCGGGAGGCATCCTAATGAGCTAATGACGGTTTCGAGTCATGGCGGAGTCCACTCCCTCCCTCCGGCAGCGCCTGGGCGGCCGCAGCCTCTACCTGATCGGGATGATGGGCAGCGGTAAAACCAGCACTGGCCGTCCCTTGGCTGAACGGCTCGGCTACGGCTTTGTCGATGCCGACGCCGTGATCGAACAGGCCGCCGGTTGCACCATTCCCGAGATCTTCGAACGCGACGGCGAAGCAGGGTTCCGGGAGCTTGAAACCCAGGTGATGAGCGCCATCTGCCAACGCCACTCCCTGGTGGTGGCCACCGGCGGCGGCGTGGTGACCCAGCGCAAGAACTGGGGACTGCTGCATAGCGGCATCGTGATCTGGCTCGACGTGATGCGCGATCAACTGCTGGCTCGGCTGAGGGCCGACGCCACAGAGCGGCCCCTGCTGCAGACCCCCGATCCGGAGGCCGCCCTCGATGACCTGCTGGCGCAACGCAAGCCGCTCTATGCCGAGGCCGATCTCACCGTGGTGATCGACCAGGAGGATCCAGCCACCGTGGCGGATGGAATCCTGCAGCTGCGACCGGGCCTGCTTAAGGATCCCCACCAACGCCCCGAGGAGCGCTGAGCCCGGCTCAGCCCGTGACCAGGGGCAAGGTGTCGGAAGCCACCACGTCATAACTCCAGGACGAACCGGAATTGTCGAAGGTGCGATTGCTGAAGAGATCGCTGTAGATCGCCGGGAAATTCACCCGGTCGTTGGCGCCAAGACCAATCGCCTCCACAAGCAGATGCGTCTGAGGGTGGTCCAGTTGCTGCGCCAGCTGGTCGAGCGCTTGATTGAGCGCGGTCTGGGTCTGAGTCCACTGATCCACACCCGCGGCGGTCGGGACAATTCGGGGGGTACCGGCATCGTCGTAGAGCAGACCGGACGACGTGATCGGGTCTCCCCCAAGGGCCGCGGGAAGGGGTATCGCCACCCCTGCGCCTCCATCTCGGGCATCCCACCAGGCCCGGCGCTCCGGCCGACCATCGGTGATCAGATCAATATCCACCCAATCAGCGGAATCGACCGTGGACGAC
>JBGKDR010000121.1:0-4483 GCA_042954225.1 Parasynechococcus sp. | reverse complement strand
ACGATCCACGTAAACCATCGCCCGCTGGGGTGACATCCAGGCATGGGGATTGGGTTTGCCGGCGTAGGCGTCCTCGCTGATCAGCATCGGCTGCATGCCATCCGAAAGGGTCAGGGTCGGAATCTCACCCGCCGCTGCCGTGAAGCGACGGGCCCAGAGTTCCAGCCCAAGACCGTTCTCAACAATCAGGTCCGCGCCGGTGGCCTGCTGGATGTCACTGGGGGTGGGTTGGTATCCATGAATTTCCGCTCCTTCCTTGACGATCGAGCGCACCTCGAGGCGCTCGCCGGCCACCTGCCGGGCCATGTCAGCCAAGACCGTGAACGTGGTCAGAACCACCGGGCGTCCCGAGCTGGACTCCACGGACCGGGGTGCCCGGCAGCCGACTATCAACCCGACACTGGCAAGCAGCGCAAATCGGAGGATCCTGGAGAACGAACCCCGAAGCCATGCAGTGAGTCGTTCCAATCCGACAGGTGATTTCATCCAGTTCATCATCGGTGGTTGCCTGTTCGGAGCCGGCGGTTTTCTGCTGTCCAATCAGGTCATGGTGCATTCCGCCATGGGATGGCAGAACCGGGGCGGATGGCTGGGGGGCTGGCAAGGAATTCCCTTCGGCACCCCAGGGCTTGGGCTGTTGATGATTCCACTGGGGATCGGGGTCTGCCTGCTGTTCGCTGAAACCTGGAAGCGGCTCGCCAATCTCTTGATTTGGGCCTCCCTCGCTGCACTTCTGGTGGGGGTGTTGAACAGCGTGCGCATCAGTTTTCGACCGACAACGCTCTGGCAGCTGGGCGTCTACATCGTGATGATGGCGGCAGGTGGTGGGTTGATGTTCCGCGGATTACGTCAAGGAGATCAACCCACAGCTCGGGAGACCGGGACAACGGAAGCTGAAGCACTTCGCCGCGAGATCGAGGCCCTGCGCCGGGAGATTCGGGGCAACGACCGCAGCTGAGCCGGTCGATCGACCTAAGGTGCAGTCGTCGCAGAACCGAGGGTTGCGCAAGAACGAACGCGCTGCGTTGATCATGCAGCGGCTGGATGAGCACTATCCGGAAACGCCGGTTCCCCTCGACCACAGCGATCCATTCACGCTTCTGATTGCCGTGCTGTTGAGCGCACAGTGCACCGACAAGAAGGTGAATGAAGTCACACCGGCTCTGTTCGCAGCAGGGCCGACACCAGAGGCGATGGCCGGATTATCCGAGGAGACAATCCTCGGCTTCATCCGCCAGCTCGGGCTGGCCAAAACCAAAGCCAAACATGTCAAACGGCTGGCGGAACTATTGCTTGAGCGGCACGAGGGCAGGGTGCCTGAGTCGTTCAAGGCCCTGGAAGCTCTGCCGGGTGTCGGACATAAAACCGCCAGCGTGGTGATGTCGCAGGCCTTTGATGTTCCGGCCTTTCCCGTGGACACGCACATTCACCGGCTGGCCCAGCGCTGGGGGCTGAGCAGCGGCATCAGCGTGACCAGAACCGAATGCGATCTGAAGCGATTGTTTCCAAAAACGTCCTGGAACAGACTTCACCTTCAGATCATTTTTTACGGGCGTGAATACTGCACAGCCCGCGGATGTGACGGACGTGTCTGTCCGTTATGCCGCGAGCTGTACCCCAACCGTCGCAAACCTGTGATCACACAGAAGGCTTGAGCGGCACGCTCAACTGAGGTCCTCCTCGGCGTTCGCCTTGATCGTGCAGTCACTGGTGGGATAACTGACGCAAAGCAGAGCAAATCCCTGACCTATCTGATCGTCATCCAGGAAGCTCTGGTCGGATTGATCGACAGACCCTGCGGTCAGCTTGCCCGCGCAGGTGGAACAAGCGCCGGCACGGCAGGAATAGGGGAGATCAACACCCGCTTCTTCTGCCGCATCGAGGATGTAGACATCGTCAGCACAGCTGAAGCTTTCGCCACCATCCAATGTGATTGTGAAGGAAGCCATGGCTCACATAAAAATCACATTCGTCGTAGCGCCGCTGCGATGACGCGACACGCCTATGCGTTGGAATCCGAGCGAAGCGATTGCACAATCCATTCACCCAACGTGTTGCAGGCCCGTGATGAATCCTGAACCACCCAATCGGCAGCCTCACGAAGTGGAATGATGAACACCCGTTCAGCGGGAATCATTTCAACCAGCATCTGCCGCAGAACAGACCAGGCAGAACGTCGTCGCAAGAGCACATCGCGGCGCAGTCGCCGTAGAAGACGACGCAGCAGAGCGGCATCGAGATAAATCAGACCGTTCAGCAGGTTGTGCTCGAGCAGGGCCTGCGGACCGAACGCCCCCTCAACAAGAATGACGTCGTAGGTCTGCGGGGCTGGACGACGCGAGACCTGGCGACGCGCCATGTCATAGCGGCGGAGATCAGAGAGGGTACGCGTGCGGGCCGCGTCAAGCTCCTGCCGCAAGGCATCGGTCTCAATAGCCGCCACAGTGTCGTAGCCGTACTGCGGATCAGGAACCCATCCCTGTCGGTAATAGTCATCGCAGCAGAGCCGGAGGGCACGCACGTCTCGCCGCTTCAGCCACTGCTCCAAGGCAGCAACCAAGGTGGTCTTGCCGGCAGCTGACGGTCCGGCGATGCAGAAGACAGGGACAGCGGACGCCATGGACCCATGCTGCCAAGGCACAACGATGAACTTTGATCAAGTCAGGCCCATTTAGTAGCAATTGCTACAGAAACGGATTATGGTGAAACCACGTTGAGCTCCACCTGGAGCTGCAGTCAGACCCACGTCAGGCAACGGGGGCGTGGGCGCTGAGAGAAGTTGAGTCATGAACACCCTCCAACGCATCAAAGAGCGCGCCACCAAGTCCCGCGCCCTTGAAGTTGCACGTCTGCAGATGGCTAAGGCCTTTCGCAATGCGGACTACACCGATGCTGCACACACCCCCACCGGTCAGCGCAGCAAACCCCAACTGCGCTATCGCGGCATTGCCTACACACCCGTCAGCGACGCGCAGGTCGCAACCAAGGGCCGCGACCTTCGTTATCGGGGCGTGGTCTACGGCGTGTACTGATCGGCCTGGGTCACACCACCCAATCGATACGGCGGGAGCTCAAGGGCTCCCTTTTTGCTGTGAAACCGAGCGTGGCCGCTATGGCAACAGGGTGAGCACTCCGTAGCGGCCGTCCAGACGAGCCCGATGCCCCAGTGGCAGAGCCATGTTGGGTCGACCATGGCCGAGGGGCAGATCGAGAACAAGCGGACAACCCAGATCGCCCAGGCGATTTTCCAGAATTTCAGCCATTGTGAAATCTCCCGGCTCCACTTCACCGCGCCAGCTGAAACGTCCGCAGGCCACACCGGCGAGGTCACGCAACAGACCGGCGGATCGCCACTGGGTGAGCATTCGATCGACGCGATAGGGAGCTTCTCCAACGTCTTCGAATACGAGGATCGCCCCACGCAGATCCGGGAGAAACCCCGTCCCGATCAGATGCGTAGCGACCGTCAGGTTGGTCACGACCAGAGGACCCACCCCCGCCCCAGGCCGGCAGCCCGTGCCCTGGAGGGGAGCGACGGCTCGGCCACTGAGAAGATCCACTGTTCGTGACCATTGGGCGTCGTCGCCCGGGACCGTGGAGCCATGGATGGCCCCGGGCAATCCGGCCGCCCACTGGGCCAGCAGCAGCGAACTGGTGTCGGAAAACCCGAGGGTCCAAAGCGGTCGACGCGGAAAACGCCAACCCTGCTCAAGAACTCTGGCTCCGCCCCATCCGGCACCCACGTAGACCAGGCCATCCAGGTCGGGGTCGGCCCAGGCCGCTCTGAGATCGGCCAGACGGGCAGCATCGGACCCCGAGAAGTAGCGCCATTGGCCTTTGACTGACGCAGGAACCTCCAGCTGCCATCCCTCCGCTGCACAGCTGCGGATCAATGCCGAAAGATCATTGTCAGGGTCCAGCCAGGTGCCTGGATTGACGGCACGTAGACGGGCGCCCGGTCGCAACGGTGGGCAGATCAGGCGACTGGCGGCAAGACCACGATTCGGGAGCAGTCCCGCAACCAGAGCGGCCGCTCCTGTTGCCAACAGTGAACGGCGACGCAAGGTCAAGCCAGCAGTGCTTCGAGCATCCGACGTCCATCCGTACCGCCGGTCACAGGATCACAGGCACGCTCGGGGTGTGGCATCAAACCCAGCACGTTGCCGGCTGCATTGGTCAGTCCAGCGATGTCATCCACGGAACCATTGGGATTGCTGGAGTAGCGCAAAGCAATCGCATCGTCGTCCTGAAGGCGCTTGAGCGTGTCGGAGCTGCACTGATAGCGACCCTCCCCATGGGCGATCGGCAATGTGAGCTGACCTGCACTGCCGTAGCGGCTCATCCAGGGAGTTCGTGCACTGGCGACTTGAAGTGTCGCGTCTTCGCAGATGAAGTGAAGGTCTCTGTTGCGGGTCAAAGCACCCGGGAGAAGCCCGAGTTCGGTCAACACCTGGAAGCCGTTGCAGATTCCAAGCACGCGTCC
>JBGKDR010000120.1:0-7937 GCA_042954225.1 Parasynechococcus sp. | reverse complement strand
GTGCGTGTTCGGATCCATTCATCACTGGTTTCGACCCGTTCACCCAGGTCTTGATTGCTGATGGACCGCGACGGGGTGGCACTGCCGCAACCCCGCAGCAGCACGCCGGCGGTCTTCGGGAGCGGCTCGACCAAGGGGTTGCCAGGGAAAGTTGGCGTCAGTCAATCACAGTTGGCCTGGAGAGCGGCCAGATCCTCCATCACACCGTGGCTGGCGGCGGAATGGGCGATCCTCAGGGCGCTCACGACAGACAGCGCCTTGCTGCTGCCGTGGCCAATCACGCAGATGCCGTTGACGCCAAGCAGCAGCGCACCGCCGTGTTCGGCGTGGTCCAGGCGCTTCTTGATGCGTTTCAGGTTGCTGCGCAGGAAGGCGGAGCCGACCTTGCCGCGCCGGCCTCGGGGTAACTCGGCCCGGAGAACTCCCAGCAGCACGCTGCCCACCGATTCGAGGAACTTGAGCAGGACGTTGCCGGTGAAGCCATCGCAGACGACCACGTCGAAGTCCCCGGAGAGCACATCACGACCTTCGCAGTTGCCGGCGAAATGCAGTCGTTTCTCCTTCGTCAGCAGGGCATGGGTGCGCAGGGCCAGGTCGTTGCCTTTGCACTCCTCCTCGCCGATGTTGAGCAGACCGATGCGCGGTTGTGAGACCTGCAGGACATCTCGGCTGTAAATGTTCCCCAACAGGGCGAACTGATGCAGATACGTCGGTTTGCAGTCCATGTTGGCGCCCACATCGAGCACCAGAACCGGCTGGCTTGGATCCTTGGTCGGGAAGAGCGCACCGATGGCCGGTCGGTCAATGCCTTTGAGTCGACCGAGCCGAAAAATGGCTGACGCCATCACCGCTCCGGAATTGCCTGCGGAATAGACCGCCAAGGCCTGGCCTTTCTTGACCAGATCCATGGCCACATTGATGCTGGCATCACGCTTGCGACGCACGACTGTGGCCTCCTCGTTCATGGTGATCGAGGGGCCGCTGGCCACCAGATCGAGATAGCCGTTGCTGATGGCGGCATCGACCTCATCGCTGAGGTCCATCTCCGCCGCGGCGCTGCGAATGCGGTCTGTTTCGCCGACGAACCGGATTTTCAGGGGGAGACGACCGATGGCCTGCAAGCACCCTTCCAGGATCGGACCGGGGGCATGATCTCCGCCCATTCCGTCGACAGCGACCCAGAGACGGTCCTCATCGCGGATCTGATCCGGCTCCGTGTTTCCCTGCAGCCGACGCAGTGGATCAAAGACCAGAGGCTGCAGAACACTGCTGGCGACATTGCCGGCCATCGATCCGGCCGCTGTGGCCGAACTGGTGGCGCTGTCCACAAGGGTTGTGACGGCCGCGTTGCGCCGATACCAAATCACCAGGCGTCGTATCGCCCGGGGCCGGTTGGTTTTGCTCCAGGGCCCAATGGGCGAGGAGGAATCAGGATCCTTCGGAGGCAACGGAGTCGACGATGCGCTGGAACAGGTAACCGGTGCCCCGGGCTGTGAGGATCAGCTCAGGGTTGGCGGGGTCGTCTTCCAGTTTGGAACGAAGACGGGAGATATGAACATCCACCACCCGGGTGTCCACGTGACGTTCGGGGGTGTATCCCCAGACTTCCTTGAGGATTTCGCCGCGGTTGAACGGTTCACCGGAACGGCTGACCAGCAGTTCCAGCAGGCTGAATTCCATGCCGGTGAGGCGGATGCGCTCATCACCGCGGAAGACCTGGCGCTTGTTGGTGTCGATGCGGAGGTCGGACACCTGAATCACACCGGAATTGGGGATTCCGGCGACCTGTTCCTTCTCGACCCGGCGCAGCACGCAGCGGATTCTGGCTTCGAGTTCCTTCGGGCTGAAGGGCTTGACGACGTAGTCATCGGCACCCAGTTCGAGGCCTGTGATCCGGTCGGCGACGTCGCCGAGGGCCGTCAGCATCACGATGGGAACATCCGACTCCTTGCGCAGCTCCTGGCAGACGCCGTAGCCATCCAGCTTGGGCATCATGACGTCGAGAACCACCAGATCCGGTGAGCAGTTCTCGAACAGCTCCAGGGCTTCCGTCCCGTCGCACGCTGTCACGACGTTGTAGCCGATCATCGAGAGACGGGTCTCCAGGATCCTGCGGATGGAGGCCTCGTCATCAACCACGAGAATGGTTTCTTTGGGAGGGGCCGTGGCCGTCATGAAGCCTCAGGCTTTAGTGGCATGGGCCACAAATAAAGGGCCATCCCCCCTTGGCGTTCATCCAACGGCAACTTTCTTCATAGTTCGCAGTGCCCAAATCCAGCGCCGTCTTCGTTTGCCAGGTCTGTGGCGCCAAGGCACGACAGTTCTTCGGGCGTTGTCCTGAGTGCGGCAGCTGGAACTCCTTGGTCGAGCAGGCACAACCGCGGTCCGATGGCCGTCGCCGCCGGCAGGGCGCTGATCCAGAGGTCGCTCCGGCCCCCAGGCGCTCCACCTCCATGGCCAGCCTGGAGGACCGGCCGGTTCAACGGCTTGAGACGGGGTCGTCTGAATTCGATCGCGTTCTCGGGGGTGGGCTGGTGCCCGGATCGATGGTGCTGGTGGGCGGTGATCCAGGCATCGGCAAGAGCACCTTGCTGCTGCAGAGCGCGTCGGCGATGGCCCGTCGCTGCTCAGTCCTTTACGTCAGTGCTGAGGAGTCAGCCCAGCAGGTGAAGCTGCGATGGCAACGGCTCCATTCCGGTGCCGACGATCTGCAATTGCTTGCGGAAACCGATCTGGATGTGGTGCTTCAGGAGTTGGAGGCCCTGCGTCCCGATGTGGCGATCATCGACAGCATTCAGGCCCTCCATGACGGTGATCTCACCAGTGCTCCCGGCTCGGTGGGCCAGGTCCGCGAATGTGCTGCAGCCCTTCAGCGCCTCGCCAAACGCCAGACGACGGCTCTGATGCTGGTGGGGCATGTCACCAAGGAAGGGATGCTGGCCGGGCCCAAGGTGCTTGAACACCTGGTGGACGCCGTGCTCACGTTTGAGGGCGATCGCTTTGCCAGCCATCGCCTGCTGCGCGCGGTCAAGAATCGCTTCGGCGCCACCCATGAACTGGGTCTGTTCGATATGCAGGCCCAGGGCCTGGCGGAGGTGGGAAATCCCAGCGAGTTGTTCCTCAGTGAGACCCGTGCATCCGGGGTGGCGACGATCGTGGCCTGTGAGGGCACCCGTTCCCTGGTGGTGGACCTTCAGGCCCTTGTGAATGCCACGAGCTATGCCAGCCCGCGGCGTACGGCGACTGGCATCGGCACCAATCGCCTGCATCAGATCCTGGCGGTGCTTGAAAAGCACATGGGCCTGCCCCTGTCCCGCTTCGACTGCTATCTCGCCGTGGCAGGCGGTCTCGAGGTGGAGGAACCGGCCGCAGATCTGGGCGTTGCCGCGGCGGTTGTGGCCAGTTTCCGAGATCTCACACTCCCCGCCGGCACTGTGCTGATCGGCGAACTCGGCCTCGGCGGACAGCTGCGACCGGTCGGTCAGCTCGAGTTGCGCTTGCAGGAGGCGGCCCGCCTGGGGTTCCGGCGCGCTGTAGTGCCTCGGGGGAGTGGACTGGGGCCGCTGGCCGCTGGATTGGATCTCGCCTTACTGGAAGCGGAGAGCGTCACTGAGGCTCTGGTGCTGGCCCTGGGGGACGCGGTTCAGAAGTAAACGTCGACGTTGCTGCGGCCTGAGGATTTCAACCAGTTTTCGATGTCGAGATAGCCACCCGGGTTGAGGCGCACGGCCTGGCTCCAGACGTCCGCGGCTTTGTCCAGCCAGACATCGGCCTCGTCCTGCCGTCCCCCCTCTTCGGCGATGCGTCCCCGTTTTTCATAGATCAGCCCCATGTTCTTGAGACAGGAGGGCTGTTTGGGGTTTTCATCGAGCGCCTTCTGATACGTCTCGATGGCCCGGTCTTCTTCCCCGTTGGACATGTAAATGATCGCCATGTTCTTGAGTGTTTCCCCGCGATCGGTGGGGTTGTCCTCGAGCTTCAGTGCTTCTTCGTAGTTCTCCAGCGCTTCTGCGTAATCACCATCGTTCTGGGCTGACAGGCCATCGCGGTAATAGACGTAGGCCTCCTTCGAACGGGCATTGATCGGAAGCAGCTTCACGATCAGGTCCGCCATCACCGTGAAACTCTTGTCGATGAAGTTGTCGTTGCGGTTGCTGCGGGGCACGGCTGGCCGGCGGAAGTCACACCATCCTGACGGCAACCAAAGCCGACTTAGCCTTTGGTCAATGCATTCAGGCCTGTGAGTCCAACGCGGCAGACCGTCGTGCTCGACGTGGAAGGGATGAAGTGCGGTGGCTGTGTGAAGGCGGTCGAGCGAACACTGATGGCCCAGCCCGGGGTGCAACGGGCGGATGTGAATCTGGTGACACGGTCGGCCTGGCTCGATCTGGCGGCTGACGACGGCGATGTGGCGCAGGTGCTGAACGCCCTTGCCGACCGCGGTTTCCCTGCCTCGGAACGGTCGTTGGAGTTGAACCCCAACAGCCGCCTTGTTCAGTCTCAGCAGGCGGCGGGTTGGTGGCGTCGCTGGCGTCAGCTGATGGTGGCGCTGGTGTTGCTGGTGTTGTCTGTTCTCGGCCACCTCAGCGAGGCTGGCCACTTCGCGGTTCCGCTCGTGGGGACCCTGCCTTTTCACGCGACCCTGGCCACCGTGGCGTTGATCGGCCCTGGCCGTCCGATTCTGGTCAGCGGCTTTAAGGCTGCCCGCGTTGGCGCCCCCAGCATGGACACCCTGGTTGGCCTCGGTGTCTCCAGTGCCTATCTGGCCAGCGTGGTCGCCCTGATCTGGCCGCAGGTCGGTTGGCCCTGCTTCTTCAATGAGCCGGTGATGCTGCTGGGTTTCGTCCTGCTCGGGCGCTTCCTCGAGGAGCGGGCCCGCTTCCGCACCGGCCAGGCCCTGGAACAGCTGGCGCGGCTGCAACCGGATCAGGCCCGTCTTGTGCTCCCGGATGGGGAGATTCGTGAGGTGCGGGTCGGGGCCCTGCGTCCCGGTGACGTCGTTCAACTGCTCGCCGGTGATCGCGTGCCCGTGGACGGTGTCGTCCGCCAGGGGCATTCCGCGGTTGATGTCTCCAGCCTCACCGGTGAACCACTCCCGCTTGAGGCGGAGCCCGGCACGGAGCTGTCCTCCGGTTGCCTCAACCTCGAGGGCACCCTGGAACTCGATGTGGTCCGGGTCGGTGCTGAAACCGCCCTGGCACGCATCATTCGACTGGTGGAACAGGCCCAGGCCAGGCGCGCGCCGATTCAGGGCCTGGCCGATCGCGTGGCGGGGCGCTTCTGTTATGGCGTCGTGGCCCTGGCCACGGTCACCTTTCTGTTCTGGTGGCTGATCGGTGCCGAGCTCTGGCCCCATGTGCTGCATGTGCCGTCTGCCGCGATGGCCCCGATGGACCACAGCGCCATGGGCCATGCCCATCACGCAGGTTTGGGCAGTGGTGCCTCAACCCCGATCGGTCTGGCGATTCAGCTGTCCATCGCGGTGTTGGTGGTGGCCTGTCCCTGTGCCCTCGGCTTGGCGACGCCGACGGTGATGACGGTTGGAACGGGTCTGGCCGCCAAGCACGGCTGGTTGTTTCGCGGCGGCGATGCGATCGAGACGGCCGCCAACCTCGACCAGGTCGTGTTTGACAAAACCGGCACCCTCACCATTGGCCGTCCACTGGTGACGCGGGTGCTGGCGGACTCCGATCCCGAACATCTGCTGACCCTGGCGGCGAGCCTTGAACAGAGCAGTCGTCACCCCCTGGCCCATGCCCTGCTCCAGGAGGCCGAACGGCGTGATCTGGATCTGCGTCCTGCATCCGCTGTTCGGACCGTGTCCGGCTCCGGACTGGTCGGGGAGCTGGAGGGTTCGTCAGCCACGGTTCGCGTGGGCCGTCCTGAATGGCTGCAGTCCGAAGGTCTGCTCTGGGATCCGTCTCGGTTTGCCATTGACGAGGCCTTGGCTGCTGGCGCGACCTGGGTGGCCGTGTCGGAAGCGGACCGTGTCCTCGGTGTGGTTCTCATCGAAGATCAGTTGCGTCCTGATGCCGCGACAGCACTGGAGAGGCTGCGCGCAGACAATCTGACCCTGCGCATCTTCAGTGGCGACCGTCGGGCGGCTGTGCAGCGTCTGGGTGAGCAGCTCGATCTTCCTGAGGATCAGCTTGGATTCGAGATGATGCCGGGCGACAAGCAGGGACAGCTCGAGCAGCTGCGGCGCCAAGGCCGCGTGGCCATGGTCGGCGATGGCATCAATGACGCGCCGGCTCTGGCGGCAGCGGATCTTGGCGTTGCTATCGGCACCGGCACGCAGATCGCTCAGGACACGGCTGATCTTGTGCTGCTGGGTGATCGCCTGGAAAACCTGCCGGAAGCGTTGCTGCTCGCCCGTCGCACGATGGCCAAGGTCCGGCAGAACCTGTTCTGGGCCTTCGGGTACAACCTGATTGTGCTCCCGTTGGCGGCCGGTGCTCTCCTGCCGAGTCAGGGGGTGTTGCTCTCGCCACCGCTCGCGGCTTTGCTGATGGCCTTGAGTTCGATCACGGTTGTGGTCAATGCCTTGGCCCTGCGCGCGGCATGACCCAAGGACGTCTGATCGTGCTGGACGGGCTCGATGGCTGTGGCAAGTCCACCCAGCTGTCACGGCTGGCGGACTGGCTGCCAAGCTCTGGACTGTTGCCGGCGTCGGCCCGGATCCTCTGCACCCGCGAGCCTGGAGGGACCGGCTTCGGTCAGACCCTGCGCAATCTCCTGCTCCATGCCGAGGGTGATCAGGCACCCGTCCCGACGGCTGAGTTGCTGCTGTATGCAGCAGACCGCGCCCAACATGTGGAGAGTGTGATCCGTCCCGCGCTGGCGGCCGGTCATTGGGTGTTGAGTGATCGCTTCAGTGGTTCGACGTTGGCCTATCAGGGCTACGGACGAGGGCTGGACCTGGCGTTGATCCGTCAGTTGGAGGAGATCGCGACGGCGGGACTGCAGCCCGATGTCACCCTCTGGCTCCAGTTGCCGATCCAGGAGAGCATGCGTCGCCGGCATGGCGAGCGCGATGATCGGATTGAGGCCGAGGGGCGGACGTTTCTGAGTCGCGTGGCGGATGGGTTTGCAGCGGTCGCCGCTGAACGGGGCTGGTGCGCAGTGGATGCGGATCAATCGCTCGAGGCGGTGTCCAGTGCTTTGCAGAATCGTTTGCTGGAGCAGCTGGGCTGATGGCTGAATCGCTGTTGTTCGCTGATCTGCTCGGTCAACCGTTAGCTGTCGATCTGCTAGCGGCGGCGTTGCGCCGTGAACGTCTTGCTCCGGCATATCTGTTCGCTGGTCCGGATGGCGTGGGTCGTCGTCTGGCGGCTCAGCGCTTTCTGGAAGGTGTGCTCACCGGTGGAGAGACGTCCGAGCGCGAACGGCGGCGCCTGGAGTCGGGCAATCATCCTGATCTGCTCTGGGTGGAGCCCACGTTTCAGCATCAAGGCCGTCTGTTGACCCGTGCAGAAGCCGAAGAAGCCGGGGTCAGCCGCCGCACGCCGCCGCAGTTGCGGCTCGAGCAGATTCGGGAGGTGAGTCGTTTCCTGGGCCGTCAGCCTGTGGAGGCGCAGCGGGGGATGGTGGTGATCGAAGGGGCCGAGGCGATGCCAGAAGCCACCGCCAATGCCCTGCTGAAAACCCTGGAGGAGCCAGGGCAAGGTCTGCTGATTCTTCTCTGTGCAGCGCCGGAACGCCTGCTGAGCACCATTCGTTCACGATGTCAGTTGATTCGCTTTCTCCGACTGGAGGCCTCGGTGATGCAGACCGTTCTGTCCCGTTGCGATGCCCAGGCTGATGATCCGGAGGAACTGCTGGCCATGGCGTCGGGCTCTCCTGGAGCATTGCTGGCTCATCGTGAGCGCTGGGGAGGCCTGCCACCCGATCTGATCGAGCGCCTGGGCGGACGACCGGCGTCGGCTCGTGACGCCCTG
>JBGKDR010000119.1:0-4623 GCA_042954225.1 Parasynechococcus sp. | reverse complement strand
ATGAGCCAACGCATTATTTTGATCACTGGCGGCTCAGAGGGCATGGGACTTGCTGCAGCCGAGACGTTTCATGCCATGGGTGACCAGGTGGTCATTACCGGACGTAGCCAGGAGAAGATGGATCACGTCTCGTCTCGACTTTCAGGCATCCACACGATTGCATCTGACATTTCAATCAGCACTGACAGAGCTCGGCTTTTCGCCGAGATCAAAGAGCTTTTTGGTCGAATCGATGTCTTCTTTGCCAATGCGGGACTGGGATTATTCAAACCTTTTTCAGAGATCAGCGAAGACGACTTTGATTTCATCTCTGATGTGAACTACAAGGGTTTATTTTTTGCCTTGCAGGGTGCTCTTGAGCTCATGCCAGATCGAAGCAGAATCATTGTCAACGCATCCTGGACGCATCACAGGGCGCTCGACGGCGCATCCTTGTATTCATCGACAAAAGCAGCAGCGCGATATCTCGTCAAAGCCCTGGCCCATGAATTATCCGAGCGCAAAATCAACGTCAATGCCATCAGCCCTGGCCTCATTAACACCGCCCAGTTCAACGAGGAGATGATTGGTGAGGAAGCATCCAATGATCACAAGCTGAGGATTCCAGCGGCTCGATTCGGCGAACCCCAGGACATCGCTGGTGTTGTTGCTTTTCTCGCGTCTGACGACGCTGAATACATCAACGGCCAGGAAATTATCATTGATGGAGGACTAACTTCGGTCCATTAGACCGATCAGCCCTGAACCGCTCAGCTCGCGGGGAGGCTGTCAAGGCTGAAGCGATAACCGCGTTGGCGAACCGTGGTAATGCCACCGCCTTCACCAAGACCGGCCTGCTCAAGCTTGCGACGCAACGTCAGGATCTGTGTATCAACCGACCGTGGGCCACCACTAAACGGTGGCCAGGCCATCCGAAGCAACTCCTGGCGGCTGCGCACCAGGCCAGGAGGCATCAGCAGAGCGCACAGAAGGGCAAATTCCCGAGGGCTGAGCTCCACTGGCTTTTCGCGCAGCGTCACCTGACGCAGCAGCAGGTGGACTTCCAAAGGACCAACGGTGACACGCTCCTGCAACCCCGTATGTCCGCGTTTCAGCAGCGTGCGGCAGCGAGCGGCGAGCTCCTCCAACCCGAAGGGCTTCCGCAGCACATCATCGGCACCATCGTCGAGCAGCCCCACCACGGGCTCAGCACCAGTGCGAGCGGTGAGGACAATGACGGGACAACGCAGATGTTCCGATAGACGCAGAGCTGAACTCTGATCGAGGATCTCGGCACTGACCAGCAGGTCAGGGGTTTGATCCTGGCAAAGCTCCAGGGCTTCAGAAGCACGACTCACTGCCGCTGTGAGATGTCCGTCCTGTCGCAGGCGCTGAACCAGAACCGTGCGCAGGGTTGGATGGGGCTCCACCACGAGAACGCGAGCTGGCTCCTTGCCTGACGCTGATCCAGATCCAGAATCAGAGAGGGACACGACCCCTGGTTCGGGAGCATCCGTGGTCAGATCGCGAGGGGTGGAAGTCACTGAGATTGTCCAGGCGTGACTACGCTAAGCGGAAATTCCTGTCTCGCCGGTAGCAGAGGCAGCTGTCTCACCGATGACGTCACTCGAAAACCCCGATGCCATCAGACATTTCCAGTCCTTGTGCGATGCATGTCAGGAACTGACAACGCGCTACCACTCTCCGTCTGAACTGCGTCTGTACGCCGATGGATACCTCCATGCGCTGCGTCGGGCAGGGGCTTTGGATCCACGTGAGCAGCATCGTCTGGAACAGTTGATCGACCGATGGATCCTTGATCCATCCAGCTTCATCGGCCCTGATGGAGACGTGAGCACGCTCTACTCACGTCTCCCCCAACAGGGGTATTGATCAGAGGGTCAGATCAGCTAGCGAGAGCGATCTCGAGTTTCTCGCGCAGCTCACCGGCGTTGTACATCTCGATGAGGATGTCAGAACCCCCAATGAATTCCCCTTTGACATACACCTGAGGGATGGTCGGCCAGTTGGAGAATTCCTTGATTCCCTGACGGATTTCCATATCCGAGAGGACGTCGAAGGTCTCAAAACTCACACCCAGTGAGTGGAGAATCTGCACGACGTTGTTGGAGAAACCGCACTGGGGCATCAGCTTGGAGCCCTTCATGAACACGAAGATCGGGCTTGAGCTGATCAGGCCTTCAATGCGGCTGCGGGTGCTGTCGTCCATGGATCGGGGTTCAGGATTGAGAGGTGGGAACCGAGGTGTTCAACGCCAGGGCATGAATGGCTTCGGTGGCCAGTTCCTGCTGCAGGGCTGCATACACCAGCTGATGCTGGCGAATGCGGTTCAAACCATCGAAAGCCGATGACACCACAGAAACCTGCAGGTGATCGCCGCCACCGGTGAGATCCTCGACCGTGACAACGGCGTCGGGAATCGCTTTGCGGATGGCGGCTTCGACGTCAGCCGACTGAACCATGGTGAACCCAAGTGTTGAGGGGATGCTGACAGATCAAGCCGACGCGATGGCGTCAGCTGGATGCGCGTCAGTCGGCCGCAGCCGCTCCTTTGAATTCGGTGTCGACAAAACCGAGCTCCACCAGGCTCTGGTAAGCCTTCTGACCCTGGGGTTGGGAGGGCGTCATCAGTTTGACGACTTCAACCAGCACCGGAACGGCAATCTCCGGTTGGTTCTGGCGACGGAACAGCGCCGCAAGCCGCAAATCCGCTTCGGCGAGCAGACCCAGAGCGTCACGCCCTTTGGTGTCCATCTCCCTGGGGATCCGAGCATCGAGGCCACGGAAGGCACCGCTGAGATCCCGATAGAAGGACAACAGCTGCTTCGAGGCCTTGCGGGCGTCGTCGTACTGCTGTCGTGCAGCAGCAAGGTCACCGGATGCCACAAGCGAATCGCCTCGGGCGATCATCGCCCGCACCGCCGATGTGTTGAAGCCGGTCTGCTCCTGGGCAAGCACCCGATCCGAGGACGGGGCGTTCTGTGCCAACGCAGCAGCACTGGAAAGACCCAAGGAGGCCAGCAATGCTGTGGCCGTCAGCAGGGAACGACAGCCCATGGAAATACCTAGGAAATTTGCCGGACTCTAAAAGCAATCCAACGGTCTTCCAATGGCCTCACGAGCCGCTTGTTCAGCCGTATGCATCCCTTCGGCGAGCGTGGCGTTGAAGGCGCGGATCGCCTCACGACCCGACTCCTCCGGAACAGACAACGGGGTGCCGAAACAGATCGCAGCGCCAGTGAACGGTGACGGCGGTGCGTGGCTGTAACCGAGGCCCACGGGGATCACAGGAACGGCAATGCCACGACGGTGGGCGAGTTGCGCGAGGCGAACCAATCCCTGATGCAATTGGATCGGTCGGTCCTGGCGCTGGATTCGCCCCTCCGGAAACATCACAACCTGTTGACCAGCACCCAGCAGATCGATGGCCAGGCGCAACGTTGTCATCGAGGGTCGCCCCTGATCCACGGGGAAACAGCCGAGACGTTTTAGGAACCAACCCTGCAGGCCACGCATTTCCGTCGTTGTGACCATGAATCGGCAGTCACGACCGGTGACACGTCGACCGGCAGCCATCGGCAGCATGAGCGCGTCCCAGCGGGCCCGATGGGTCGGAGCCAGAAGGACAGGTCCGTTGTGCGGCAGATTCTCAGCCTGGAGCACCAAGCGCCGCCGGAACTGAAAACGCAGGGCAAGATCCTGCGTGGCGACCATGGCCAAAGGTGCCCAGAACGGATCAATGCCGACCCTCAGGGCGATTTCACGGTTGACCGCCTCCGATGGCACCGGTCCGGCTGCATTCAGCTAAAGGAGAACCTACGCCCATCGCAGCACTCTGAATAGGATCCGTTTTCCTCCGCAGCCGCCATGGCCAGCCTGGGCGTCAACATCGATCACATCGCGAACGTTCGAGAGGCGCGTCGCACGGTCGAACCCGATCCTGTTCCCATGGCTCTGCTCGCTGAGCTCGGTGGGGCAGACGGCATCACCGTCCATCTCCGGGAAGATCGACGTCACATCCAAGACCGCGACGTGACACTGCTGCGGCAGACCGTGCGCAGCCGTTTGAATCTTGAGATGGCAGCTACCGCTGAGATGGTGGCCATCGCCCTTGAGATCAAGCCGGACATGGTCACCCTGGTGCCAGAGCGGCGCGAGGAGGTGACCACGGAAGGGGGTCTGGATGTGGCAGGACAACGCTCCCAGCTTTCTGCCGTGGTGGAGCAACTGCAGAGCAACGGAATTCCGGTGAGCCTCTTCGTTGATCCCGATGCTGAGCAACTTCAGGCCTGCAGAGACAGCGGTGCCTGTTGGGTTGAACTCCACACCGGAACCTATGCCGAAGCGGCCTGGACGGAGCAACCTCAGGAACTGGCTCGCATCATTGAAGGTTGCGCCACGGCGCGATCCCTGGGGCTGCGCGTCAACGCAGGCCATGGCCTGACATACCAAAACGTTGAGCCGATCGCAGCCATCGAGGGAATGGAGGAACTCAACATCGGCCACACGATCGTGGCCAGGGCCCTCGTCGTGGGGCTGGAGCAGGCGGTGCGGGACATGAAGGCTTTGATCCAGAATCCCCGCCGAGATCCACTGTTCGGAGAGACGCCCGGATGACAACGT
>JBGKDR010000118.1:0-3061 GCA_042954225.1 Parasynechococcus sp. | reverse complement strand
TCAAGCAACAGTTCCGCCAGCCGTTTGACATGTTTGGCCTTGGTTTTGGCCAGCCCGAGCTGGCGGATGAAGCCGAGGATCGTCTCCTCGGATAATCCGGCCATCGCCTCTGGGGTCGGCCCTGCTGCGAACAGAGCCGGTGTGACTTCATTCACCTTCTTGTCGGTGCACTGTGCGCTCAACAGCACGGCAATCAGAAGCGTGAATGGATCGCTGTGGTCGAGGGGAACCGGCGTTTCCGGGTAGTGCTCATCCAGCCGCTGCATGATCAACGCAGCGCGTTCGTTCTTGCGCAACCCTCGGTTCTGCGACGAGGTCACCTTAGGTCGATCGACCGGCTCAGCTGCGGTCGTTGCCGCGAATCTCCCGGCGCAGGTCCTCGATCTCGCGGCGAAGTGCTTCAGCTTCCGTTGTCCCGGCCTCCCGAGCTGTGGGCTGATCTCCGCTTTGACGTAATCCGCGGAACATCAACCCACCGCCTGCCGCCATCATCACGATGTAGACGCCCAGTTGCCACAGCGTTGTCGGTCGAAAACTGATGCGCACGCTGTTCAATACCCCCACCAGAAGCGCGGCGAGGGAGGCCCAGATCAAGAGATTGGCGAGCCGCTTCCAGGTTTCAGCAAACAGCAGGCAGACCCCGATCCCCAGGGGAATCATCAACAGCCCAAGCCCTGGGGTGCCGAAGGGGATTCCTTGCCAGCCCCCCAGCCATCCGCCGCGGTTCTGCCATGCCATGGCGGAATGCACCATGACCTGATTGGACAGCAGAAAACCGCCGGCTCCGAACAGGCAACCACCGATGATGAACTGGATGAAATCACCTGTTGGATTGGAACGACTCACTGCACGGCTTCGTGGTTCGTTCTCCAGGATCGTCCCTTTTGTCCTGCTTGCCACTGTCGGTCTGATGGTCGGCTGCCGGGTACCCCGGTCGGTTGAGCCCAGCCCGGGACGCCCGGTGGTTCTGACCACGTTCACGGTCCTGGCTGACATGGCACGGCAGGTAGCCGGCGAGCGCCTCGAGGTGCGCTCGATTGTCAAGGAAGGAGCGGAAATTCATGGATACCAACCCACCCCCAGTGACATCCAGCAGGCCACCGGCGCGGACCTCATTGTTGAGAACGGACTGGGGTTGGAACTCTGGGCCCGTCGCTTCACGGCAGCGGCGGGTGAGATTCCGACCCTGACCCTCTCGGATGGCATGCAGCCGATGCTGATCAGCGAGGACGCCTACGCCGGCAAACCCAATCCCCATGCCTGGATGTCACCCCAGCGGGCGATGGTTTACGTGGATCGTCTGCAGGAGGCCTTTACGGCGTTGGATCCCGACGGTGCCGAGCAGTACGCCGCCAATGCTGAGGCCTATCGCGGTCAGCTGGCGCGTCTGGATGATGAACTGCGCCGGGACCTGGCGTCGATTCCCGAGGAGCGTCGGCTGCTGGTGACCTGTGAGGGTGCTTTCAGTTATCTGGCGAACGATTACGGACTGGACGAGGCCTACCTCTGGCCCGTCAATGCCGAATCGGAGATCACTCCGAAGCGGATGGCGCGGTTGATCGAGACGGTGCGCCAGCGTGGTGTCCCGGCGGTGTTCTGTGAAAGCACTGTCAGTGACAAGGCCCAACGGCAGGTGGCGGAGGCCACAGGCGCACGTTTTGCCGGCACGTTCTATGTGGACTCCTTATCGAATTCCGACGGTCCGGCCTCCACGCTGCTGGACCTGCAGCGGCACAATGTGAAACTGATTCGAGAGGGTCTCGCCTCAGACGGGAGTCACAGTTGATGCGGATCGAGGCCGAGCAGCTCTGCGTTGATTACAACGGCACCGTCGCCTTGTATGACGCCAGTCTGAAACTGCCTGCCGGTTGCATCTGCGGTTTGGTTGGCATGAATGGTGCGGGCAAATCCACGCTGTTCAAGGCGCTGACGGGATTCGTTCGTCCATCGAGAGGACGGATCCGCATCAATGGCCAGCGGATCGGCATGGCCCAGCGCCACCAGATGGTGGCTTACGTCCCCCAGAGCGAAAGCATCGACAGTCAATTTCCTGTCTCGGTCTGGGATGTGGTGATGATGGGCCGGTACGGCTCGATGAATCCACTGCGTATTCCACGCAGTTCCGACCGAGTGGCGGTGCGTGATGCCCTTGAGCGCGTTGATCTTCTGGCGCAGCGCTCGCGTCCCCTCGGCACGTTGTCAGGTGGGCAACGCAAGCGGGCTTTTCTGGCGCGTGCTATTGCCCAGCGCGCTGATGTTCTGTTGCTTGATGAGCCCTTCAACGGGGTGGATGTGCGTACCGAAAAGGTGATGGCTCAGCTGTTCATGCAGTTCAGGGAAGAGGGCCGCACAATCCTGATCTCGACCCATGACCTCAGTCATGTGCGCGATTTCTGTGATCTTGTTGTGCTGATCAACAAAACCGTTCTCGCCTATGGAGAAACCTCCGAAGTGTTTACGCCAGAGAATCTGGCGCTGACCTTCGGAGGTTTATCTCCTGATCTGTTGACGGGGCCGAGTACCGATCAACCCTCGGACTGACAACTATCAGCCCCAGTTCTCACGCATGCTGGCCACGCTGAACGGATCAAGAGTCTGGGTTTTCAGCAGAGTCGGTGACAGATGGGCTGAGGTGTAATCCGAGGCCTCAGGGCCGCGGGCCACCGTCTTGCGAGCCGTTGCCAAACGCTTGGCCCGATGTTGACGGGTCTGGATCAAAGAGAGGACGTTCATGACGTTCCTGCAGCGTTCGGGCCCCCGTTGCATGGCTCCGAATCGACCTGCATGCAGGTGAAACACCTGCATCAACGTCATGAAATCTTAGATCCTCTTGGTTGTTATTGAGCGCTGTCTGTGGGTTGGTCAGAAGCTGCTGATCCATCGGGCTGGCGCAGCAGTTGGATCCCAGTGCTCTCCTGCAACTGTCGCAACAGGGTTCCCAGGGCCAGATTGTTCTGGCCTTCACGCTCACCGATCAAGGTGACTTCCTCCACCTCAACAGGCTGAACTGTTTCGCTGAGCATGGTCAGCAGGGGTTCAAGTTTCTGCAGCAGAAACAGAC
>JBGKDR010000117.1:0-2034 GCA_042954225.1 Parasynechococcus sp. | reverse complement strand
GTGATGTTGGCGGCTTACCGCCTGATGGCGGACACCATGGACCGTGAAGGCTTCAATTACCCCCTGCACCTTGGGGTCACCGAAGCGGGCGATGGCGATTACGGCCGGATCAAAAGCACGGCAGGGATCGCGACATTGCTGTCAGAAGGTCTTGGGGACACGATTCGTGTGTCGTTGACCGAAGCACCGGAAAAGGAAATCCCGGTCTGCTTTTCGATCCTTCAGGCCCTTGGTCTGCGTAAGACCATGGTCGAATACGTTGCATGTCCAAGCTGCGGCCGCACGCTGTTCAATCTCGAGGAGGTGTTGAACAAGGTGCGCGATGCCACGTCTCACTTGACGGGCCTCGATATTGCTGTGATGGGCTGCATCGTCAACGGTCCTGGTGAGATGGCCGATGCGGATTACGGCTACGTCGGCAAGACCCCGGGTGTGATTTCGCTGTATCGCGGTCGCGACGAAATTCGCAAAGTTCCCGAAAATGAGGGTGTCGAGGCCTTGATCCAGTTGATTAAGGACGACGGTCGCTGGGTGGATCCCGCCTGAAATCGTTAGGCTGACAATTCAGTGTGGCTGGGCCATGAGTCGCGGACAAGACATGCGTCGCTTCCTTCGCTCTGCCCCGCTGCTTGCGGGTCTTGGTTTGGCGGGTGTCACCACGGCACTGGTGATGGCTGGTCCAGCTCAAACATTGCCGAGTGCTGCAGGTGGGTCCATCACCGACAGCCCCAAAGAGGTGATTGATCAGGTCTGGCAGATCGTCTATCGCGACTTTCTTGATTCCAGTGGCAGTTATTCGCCCGATCGCTGGAGAACCCTGAGGCGTGATCTTCTGGCCCGTTCCTATGCAGGAACAGGTGAATCCTATGAAGCCATTCGTGGGATGTTGGGCAGCCTCAATGATCCCTACACGCGTTTCCTGGACCCGAAACAGTTCAAGGAGATGCAGATCGATACCTCAGGGGAATTGATGGGCGTCGGGATTCAGCTTTCCCTGGATAAGGACAGCAAAGAACTCACCGTTGTCTCGCCGATTGAAGGAACACCAGCGTCGGAAGCTGGTGTGCAACCCAAGGATGTGATCGTCACGATCGACGGCAAAAGCACCAAGGGCATGAGTACGGAAGATGCCGTGAAACTCATTCGCGGTCCTGAAGGTTCAGAGGTAACCCTTGGCCTGCGGCGCAAGGGAGCCGTGATCAGCGTCTCGCTGACTCGGGCTCGGATTGCCATTCATGCCATTGATTCCTCACTCAACCGGTCCAGTGATGGAACGCAGGTCGGATACATCCGGCTCAAACAGTTCAACGCCAATTCCGCACGCGACATGCGTGACGCAATCCGCCGTTTTGAAAAGGATGGTGTTGACGGTTATGTGCTCGATCTACGCTTCAACCCGGGTGGCCTGCTCGAAGCGAGTGTGGACATCGCGCGTCAGTGGCTGAACAAGGGCACCATCGTCAGCACCCGAACCCGAGAGGGGATTCGCGACGTCCGTCGTGCCACCGGTAGTGCCATCACCGATAAGCCCGTTGTTGTTCTGGTCAATGAAGGGTCAGCCAGTGCAAGTGAGATCCTCTCGGGTGCCCTTCAAGACAACAACCGCGCCAAGTTGGTTGGTCAGAAAACGTTTGGCAAAGGGTTGGTTCAATCCGTCCGAGGCCTTGCTGACGGCTCAGGAATCACAGTCACGATCGCGAAATATCTGACACCCAAGGGCACGGATATTCATAAAAACGGAATCAAACCGGACATTGAATCAGCTCTGAGTGAGAAGGAACTTAAGAATTTCGAGCTTAAGGATTTTGGAACCCAGAGCGACCGTCAGTACAGGGTCGCAGAGTCGACTTTGATTGAACAGATCAGGAGATCAAACGCTGCCACGACCTACGACGCAACCGGACCCAATCTCAAAGCCGCACTGGGTCAGTAATAACGGCTAGCTCTGTCAGGAAATCGGCTGCATCAAGCCGCCGCCACCGCCACCATTCGAATCATCATCGTCGCTGGCGTCGGGCTGAAACAGGGCGTAAA
>JBGKDR010000116.1:0-2049 GCA_042954225.1 Parasynechococcus sp. | reverse complement strand
AGTGAGTGGGTGAGCCCCCTGCTGACGGTGGTGCCGATGCAGCTGTTGAGTTACCACATCGCCGCCCATCGGGGGCTCGACGTCGATCAGCCCCGCAATCTCGCCAAGAGTGTCACGGTCGAGTGAGCCCGATCAGGCTGGGCTGATCGGGAACAGATCGCTGCGGCCATAGCGATCTTCAAATCGCACGATGTCGTCCTCACCCAGATATTCACCGCTCTGCACCTCGATCATCTCCACAGGGATCCGGCCTGGATTCGAGAGACGGTGTTTGCATCCCATCGGGATGTAGGTGCTCTGGTTTTCCCCGACCAGTTGTTCCTGGCCATCCCGTTCGACAAGGGCTGTCCCTTTGACGACAACCCAGTGTTCGGCGCGATGGTGGTGCATCTGGAGCGACAGGCTCGCGCCGGGCTTCACCGAGATTCGTTTGACCTGCCAGCGATTGCCCTCTGTGACTCCGGTGTAGGAGCCCCAGGGCCGGTAAATCTTGCGGTGGGCCTTGCCTTCAGGGCTGCCGCTGTCCTCAAGATGCTTGACCACGGTTTTGATCGACTGCGCCTTGTCACGGTCGGCGATCAGCACGGCGTCATCGGTCTCCACCACCACCAGGTTCTCGACGCCGAGGCCCACCACCAGGCGGTGCTCACTGCGGAGGTAGCAGTTGCGGCTCTCTTCAGCGATCACCCGCCCCTGAAGCACGTTGCCGTTCGGGTCGCGGTCGGAGGTTTCCCACAGCGCGCTCCAGCTGCCCACGTCGCTCCAGCCTGCATCCAACGGCAGCACCGATCCCAGGGTTGTTTTTTCCATCACCGCCACATCGATCGCGATGTTCGGGCACTTGGCGAAGGCTTCCCGCTCCAGCCGCAGAAAGTCCAGATCGGCGCTGTCCTGCTCCAGCGCCGCCCTGCAGCAGCTGACCACATCCGGCACGAGCCGCTCCAGCTCGGCGAGCATGGCGCTGGCTTTGAACAGAAACATGCCGCTGTTCCAGGTGAAGCGACCTGTGGCCAGAAATTGCTCGGCTGTATCCCGGTCCGGTTTTTCCACGAACCGGGCGATCGGCACTTCCTTGAGCTCTCCAGTCGGCAGGGCTTCAGCGGCCTCGATGTAGCCGTAACCGGTTTCAGGGGCTGTCGGCACAATCCCAAACGTCACCAGCCGGCCGGCCTCCGCGGCGGGGCGGCCAGCGGTTACAGCAGCCTGGAATTGCTGGGCATCGCGGATCAGGTGATCGGCGGCCAGCACCAACAACAGTGGGTCCTCTCCCTCGGCCGTGGCCTGCAGCGCGGCCACCGTCACGGCAGGAGCGGTGTTGCGTCCCATCGGCTCCAGCAGGATGGCCCTGGGTTCGACGCCGATCTGCCGCATCTGCTCAGCAACGATGAAGCGATGGTCTTCGTTGCAGATCAGCAGCGGTTGGGCCAATCCGGCCAGGCCTGTCAGCCGCTGTTGCGTCTGTTGCAGCAGGGTTGCATCGCCGTCACCACTCAACGGCCAGTACTGCTTCGGGTAACTGGCCCGCGACAGCGGCCACAGCCGTGTTCCAGTGCCTCCGCAGAGAATCACGGGGATCAGAGGGTTGGCGGCCACAGGGATCCGATCAGATCTGCACAGAATCGCCTGTGAGCGGTGGGTCTGTCGATCCTTCAGAGGTCCAGTAATCCGGGTGGTGGCGTCAGACGAATCCAGCCCCCGTCCAGGTCAACCTCTGGAACGATCGCTTCAACAAAGGGCACCAGAACGCGACGCCCATCGTTCAGCTCCACCTCCAGCAGATCATTACCGCCGCTGATCAGATCGGTCACGGTGCCGATCGGTTCTGCTTCGGAGCTCAGCTTGGCCTTGAGACCAACCAGATCCATGCGGTGAAATTCGCCCTCCTCCAGCTCCGGCCTGTCATCGGCAGGCACCAGCAGGTCGCGTCCCACCAGAGCCTCGGCGCTGCTGCGATCGTCAATCCCGTCGAAATGCACCACGAAGAGGCTCTTGCCGGGAAGCTGCCGACCTCGCAGCAGTTCCACGGCCATGGGCTTGGGGTTCTGAGAG
>JBGKDR010000115.1:0-6479 GCA_042954225.1 Parasynechococcus sp. | reverse complement strand
ATCATCGGCATGCCAGCCCATGCGGTCCTCTCCGTTGCGATAAAGGTTGAGCAAGCAACCGTTGAAGCGGGCATCGCACGCCTGATTAATGCGATCCAGCAACGGCTCAAACCAGTCCGGCCAGCCCTCTCCGTGATGCACTGTGCCGCTGTAGCGGTAGGACACACCGGTCTCTGCCAGGAACATGGTCAAACGGGGCACCTGGTGCCTGCGGCCGTACACCTGAACAAACGGCTGCTCCCACGCGACCCGCTGCTCCAGCAGATCGCGCCAATAGCTGCCATTGATGGCATCCAACCAACCGGAATGGAGGGTCCAGTCAGCCGTGGCAAGCTCAGCCGTCACTGCAAAGCATGACGAGGGATAACGGCTGATCCCAGATCCGAAGCTTGTCCCATACATTCCTTGCATGGGAGCACGGATCACAGCCGAAGAATTTCTCGCCAGGGCCCAATCCAGGTTTGGCGACCAGTTCGATTACAGCGAAATGATCTGGCGGAGTTTCAAGAGTCCGGTCAAGATTCGTTGTCATAAACACCCTGTCCAGTCCATCACCATCACCCCGGAGAAACATCTTCAGACTCTGGGGGGATGCCGTCATTGTCTGCGTGAACGCAGGGTCGCGTCGCTGGAGCGCGAGCTGAATCGCAAGGCCGCCCCGGAACGTCCCATCGAACAATCTGTTCAACCGGCCAAGCTCACCCGCTGATAGCAGAACCAGAGCCATTGCTGAAACAGCAGATTGCGATGTGAGCGCCAGAGCGTGCTCGGTTGAGCAGGGTCAAAGTTTTCAGGGGGAGGAACATCACCCCGTGCCTTATCGCGCTCCATCTCTGCCAGAAGACGGCCCACGTTGTATTCCGGATGGCCCAGATGCATGAGCTGACGTTGATCCGGTGTTTCAAAAATGGTGTAACCAACCTGATCACCATGGGCGAGCAAGCGAAGTCGCCCCTCGCGCTCAGCCGCCTCCATTGCGGCATCGGGTAAGCCCGCATACCGACTCTGGGGGCAGAGGAAATGATCGTCCTGCGTTCCCATTAGGGGGTGTCCTGGAATCAGACTGCGCAGCGGATAAATCCCGAACAGCTTCTGTTGAAAGGGAATTTTGTCCACACCCGCGAGATAGGCCAGAGCAAACCCCGCCCAGCACAACCCCAGGGTGCTGGCACAGGTGCGACGGGCTTCCTCGATCAGTTCAACCAGTTCCGTCCAGTAGTGAACCTGTTCAAAAGGGAGATGCTCCACCGGCGCACCGGTGATGATCAAACCATCGAGGGGCCCCTGGGCCAGGGCCTCCTCCCAGGTCACATACAGCTGGTCAAGGTGAGTCTGATCCCAGCTTTTGTAGGCGTGGGAACTTAGGCGAATCCAGATCGGTTCGATCTGGAGCACAGATAAGCCAAGGGGGTGCAGAAGATTGAACTCGTACTGCTTCCCCAGCGGCATGATGTTGAGGATGCCAATCCGCAACGGACGGATGTCCTGGCGTTCAGCCTGCTCAGGCTCAATCCAGGAGATCCGGTTGCGTTCTACCGCCGCGATTTTGTGATAACTGCGAGGAAGGATCAGCGCCATAACAAATCAACCCTTGGTCAACTCAGAACAGCCAGGGCCTGAGAAAAGTCCTCCTTGATGTCATCGATGTGCTCGAGTCCAACGGAGACCCTCACCATCGTTGGGGTGACCCCTGCGGAGGATTGCTCCTCCTCCGACAACTGCTGGTGGGTGGTGGACGCAGGATGAATCACCAGGGTTTTGGCGTCCCCGACATTGGCCAGATGACTGGCCAGTTTGAGGCTGTTGATGAAGTTGACCGCATCGTCATATCCCCCCTTGAGAGAGAACATCAGCATGCAACCCATGCCACGACCGGTCAGGTACTGCTTGGCACGCTCGTGATACGGATCATCCGGCAAACCCGGATAGCTGACATGCGCAACGCTGGGGTGATCCTTCAACCAGAGCGCGAGCGCCATGGCGTTCTCGGTATGACGCTCGACACGGAGACTCAGGGTTTCCAATCCCTGCAGCAGCAGGAAGCTGTTAAAGGGGCTGACCGCCGGACCCCAATCCCGTAAGCCCTCAACACGAGCCCGCAGGGCAAAAGCGACGTTTCGATCATCCGGCACGCCGAGCATCTTGCAGACATCACTGCCGAAACCGAAGGCATCCCAGTGCACCAGGCCGTGATACGCGGCACTGGGCTGACTCATCAGAGGGAACTTGCCGTTGCCCCAGTTGAACGTGCCGGCATCAACGATCACCCCACCAAGGCTCGTGCCATGGCCGCCGATCCACTTGGTGGCGCTTTCAACCACCACATCAGCGCCATGGTCAATCGGTCGCAGCAGAGCACCGCAGGCGCCCAGGGTGTTGTCCACGATCAGGGGAATGCCTTTCTCTTTGGCGAGCGCTGACAAGCCCGCGAAGTCAGGAATGTTGAAGCGGGGATTACCCATCGCTTCGACGTACAGCGCTTTGGTGTTGTCGTCGATCTGAGCCGCAAAGCTGGCGACGTCGTCGCCTTCAGCGAAACGGACATCAATGCCGAGTCGAGGGAACTGCACCTTGAACTGGTTGTAGGTGCCGCCGTACAGAAAGGACGTCGAGACGAAATTGTCTCCAGCCTGCATGCAATTCGTGATGGCCAGGAACTGTGCGGACTGACCCGACGCCGTCGCCAGAGCTGCGATGCCCCCCTCAAGGGCGGCCACACGCTTCTCAAACACATCCGTCGTCGGATTCATCAAACGGGTGTAGATGTTGCCGAACTCCTTCAGGCCGAAGAGGTTGGCTCCGTGCTCCGCGTCATTGAAGACGTAGGAGCTGGTCTGATAAATCGGTACCGCCCTGGCGTTCGTGGCGGCATCAGGGGATTGGCCAGCATGCAGCTGGAGCGTCTCGAAGCGCTGCGACATCGGACCCGGTTGGCTCGGCAATGCTCCTGTTCTAGTCGTCAGATGGCTCAGGTTTGTCTGTTTCAGCCAAAGAAGGGAATGTGCTCCGAATCACGCCATGGAGCTCGCGGTGGGCTTCGCTGCGGAATCCATCGACGGAGGCAGCACTGAGAATCGGATAGGTGTGATCGGTTCCGTCACCGTCGCGGAGGTGCTTCCAACGGCTGTTTTCAGTCTCCTTGAGTGTGTTGAGAGCTGCCTGAAAGTCGTAGGGCTTGGTGGTTCCGAGGGCTGCGACCTGGCTGGCAAGGGTTTCACGGACCGGAGCCAGGGCCTTCGCCTTGAGGGTGTCGGGCAGACCCAGCACCGGCTCGTAGTGATCCAGGATCCGCAGCTCGGCCTCCAGCATCACGGGCCAGGCCCCACGATCGCCCTCGCCGAGGCCCATCTCGGCTTCAGCGGCGAGCATTGCGTCGAGATGGAAGCGCAGCCACTTGTAGTAGGTCTTCTCCTTGATCGACTTCTTCGTTGCGGCGCGTCCGCTGAGAATCTTGGGGAGTGCGCTTTCGGCCTTCCGCAGGAACAGGCGGTCCTCCCGCTCCAGATTCATCGCGCCCCAGCGTTGCCGGTATTCCCACAACTCGACGTAGCGAGCCACGTCGTTCTCGGACCAACCAAGTCCCTTCAGCTCATCACCGCGGTGGGAGGTTTCCTTGGGCACGCGCTGCACAGATCAAGCGACTCTGAAGCGTAGATGCCGACGGACTGCAGCAGGCTCAGTTGGGCGATCGGCTGGACGGATGCCGTTGCAGATAGGTCTTGACGGCGATCGGCTGGTTCTGGGAGTAGCCCACGGGAAGCCAGAGGTCACCCACGGAGGAATTGAAGTGGATTTCCCAGTGGTAGAGACCGATGAACGCCATGGGGTCCTCTTCCATCAAGGAGGCGTAAAGGAGCACGGCGCGGCCGTAGTAGTCGCTGTTGTTGTAGCCCCACAGACCCTGACGGATATCCCGCAGACCACCCCGGCGCACCAGGTACCGCGCTGCTGCCTGAATCGCATCGTGGGGATCGCGGATATCGCCCTCGCCAATTCCCGCTTCCGCCCAGGTGGTTGGCAGGAACTGCATCGGCCCCTGGGCATTGGCCACCGAGACGCCATCGATCCGACCCATGCCGGTCTCGACCAGATTCACGGCTGCCAGAACTTCCCAGGCGATCCCAGTGGAGGCCTCCGCTTTTCTGTAATGGCGGAGCAATTGCTCTGCGGGCTCAGGCTGGATGATCCGCCAGGCGGGCAGTCGATCGGGGCCTCGACCACGGCTCATCCGCAGAAACTCCCGCCGTGCCGCAAGGTGGCGTTCGGCCACGCTGGTCCAGCGTGGTGGAAGGGCTGCAAGAACGGCATCGGATCGTGTCTGATCGGACGACAGCACCCGGTAAATCACCTGCTGCTGATGCCCGAGATCCGGCAAATCAGCCTGGGGTGTCGCAGGATCGCGCAGGGCTGCTTCAACGCGTGCGAGCAGCTCCGCCGTTTCCTTGTGATCGACAGGCACACGCGGATAGCGACGTGCCACCGGACCCGGTTGAGAGACGGCCTGTGTCGGGACGGATGCTGACGGCTCAGGTGCAGCGGTGACGGCTGCCAAGCCGACAAGGGCGGCCAGAACGGTCACACCGGTCAGCCAACGATGGGCTTGCATCTCTCCTCCTGAGAAGACACCTGTGAACCCTAATGGCGTGAATCAGGGCGTCAGAAAGAGGCTGCGGTCATGGAAGTCAGCACGCTGGGGGGAATGGCGAAGACTCCAGTGACTGATGCCGCTCGAACCGCGGTCCAGCACCGTGGTCAGGCAGAGATCCGGGACCTCAGCAGCAGGCCACCAGGGATCGATCGGCAGTGAGGCATCCAGCCTCAGCTGATGGTGGCGACGCTCCAGCTGAATGGTGGGGTCGGCCGAGAGGGGCTGATCCACCTGGCCACGGCGATAGTCATCGAAGCGATACACCGCCCAGTCGCCATTGGCGGAGAGGTTGATCTCCCAGTAAATCGACTGACCTGGGGGCGCGAGAAAGGCCTCAAAGCAGGTCGTTGTCCAAAGTTCATCCCGACGATGACCAGCCATCTGCTCGCCGTCCACCAAGCCTCCTGGAAGGACCAGATCCGCCAAGCCATTGGCGGCCGTGCTCAAAACCCCGTAGCTGAGTTCCAGCCATCCGCGCTGGTCCCAGATCAACTCGGCTGTGACCTGAAGACCCACTGGAACAGAACGCTCAAAGGGTTTCAGGCGCGTGGCCTGGCGCAACTGAACCGACTGACGTGCCATCGCAATCTCAGGCTTGACCGATCAGATCGTCGATCAAGCGACGGATCTGCTCCATCTGTGACTCAATGCTGAGGGTGAGACGGAACTGCACCTGAGCGCGCTGCAGGTTGTGACCTGGAAACGCGGTGCGGAAGTAGCGATCGCCATCGAGGTGATCCGTGAGAAAACGCAGACCGAGTTCGAAAGGAATCAAGCGAATGCAATCGGGCAGATAGGCACGATCCCACTCACTGAGAAAACCAGCTGCCACGGAGAGATATCCCTCGAGGATCGATTCGGCCAAGCCGAGGTCGAACCTCACCTGATCAAGCTCACTTGTCTCTTCACCTACGGGGTTGCAACAGGAGCGGAGGCAATCACCGATGTCGTAGTGGATCAATCCGGGCTTGACCGTGTCCAGATCGATCAAACCGACCGCCTGACCGGTGGCTTCATCCATCATCACGTTGTTGATCTTGGGATCACCGTGAATCGGGCGTTGGTGCAGTTCACCCCGTTCGAGGGCAGCTTCGAGCACATCAACGCCATCCCTGCGCTGTTCAACGAAGGCCATGGCGTCGGCCAATCCCGCAGAAGGCCGCAGACCCGTCTGCTCACGCAGCACCACATCGAAGCGACGCAGATAGGACGGTGTGACGTGAAAGTCCTCCAGGGTGTCCGCCAGGGCATCAACGGGTAGATCACTGATCAGCGAATGGAACATGCCGAGGCCGTAGCCCACTTCACGGGCTTGACGACGATCAGTGATCACATCAGTGGTTGTGGCGGCACCGATGTAACTGATCGATCGCCAGACTTCTCCGTCCTGTTCCACCCAGGCGGCAGCTCCCTGCCGGGACGGCAACACCTGCGGGACCTCCCAGCGACGTCCCTGCAGTTCCGGAGGCGGTGACTGCAGCCGCCGTTGAACGTGTTCGCCAAGGGCAAGCAGATTGCCCATGACCAGATCCGGACGAGCAAAAACCGTGCGGTTGAGGCGCTGAAGAACGAAAGCACCACTCTCACGACGACCTTCATGGGTGACCAGAAAGGTCTCATTGACGTTGCCGGAGCCAAGACTGCGGATTCCCGTGATCCGTTCACGAGGATGGAAGCAGTCAGCAATGGCTTCCAAGGCCTCGGTCATCGGCAGTCGCATGGGTCTCAGGTCGAAACCATGCCTGGTTTTGCGGCAGGAACAAGACCGCAGTGTGCAGAACCACAGGCGACTGAATCAGCCCTCGAGCTGTGTTTCGATCACGTCCATCAG
>JBGKDR010000114.1:0-1847 GCA_042954225.1 Parasynechococcus sp. | reverse complement strand
GTGATGTTCTGGTGGGGACTGTCCCTGCGTGATGATCGTGACGTCACTGAGGTCAACCATGTTGGTTGAGCTGCGGCAGGCCGGCAGTGAGATCCTGCTGGATCGTCTGAACCTTGATGACCCCCCGCATCCCGGCCGTTGGGTTGAGTTGAACGGACGATCGTTTCTGGTGTTGCAACGCCGCCACCGTTATGCCTTGAAGGGTGGCAAGTACCAGATCGCCTCCATTGCGCTGCTGGTCAAGCCCCAACGCCAACCGAACGATGCCACCCGATGGCGCCATGGCTGGGTGATTGGCGACCCCGACTGCCGCTTCAATGCCCTGAGTCCGTTGCTTCGTTGCGCGGTTTGGCCGGAGGGGCCGTGTGAACGATGCAGTCATCGCGAGCCGCGTTGAATCCGATGCCGATGACTGATATTCAGGGCACTGTGATCGCCGGACATGGTGTGGCTTCTGGGCGTGCGAGCGACTCGCCCTACCCCGCGGGGACTATCGCGTTGCAGCGTCCGTTCTTCCAAGATCTCGGGCTCGATCTCACTGACTGTTTTGAGGGCACCCTCAATGTGAGTGTGGCTCCGATGGAGCTGGTGCTTCGTGATCCTGACCACACCTTTGAATGTGTCGACTGGAGTGATCGCCATCCACCGGAAACATTCTCGTTCTGGCGCATCGAGCTGATCGTTGACAACGTGGTCACACCTGCCTGGGTGTATCGACCTCATCCCGAGACAAAACAACGGCACTGGCAGCCTCCGTCGATGGTGGAGGTGTTGTCTCCTTTTCGTCGTGGACTGACCACAGGATCAGTCGTCTCACTTCATGATCCACGGCAACGGTTGAGGCTCATCGATGGCATTCGGCTACGTGCCCGTTTGCTGGAGTTCCTCAAATTCCGGGTCTTGGCATCACAGGCCAGTTTTTTTGAAGCTGATCACCTCAACAATCGTCGGGATTGGCTCCAATCGCTTCATCCCGAGGCACTTCAGCTGAGCGATGACGACCTTGACCGGGTCTGGAATCAGGCAAGGACCTTGTACACCGAAGACTGAGCTGCGGTTCAACCAGCACCGAACATCATTCCGGTTTTCGCAGAAAGCTGCTGAATCAAGGCCTGACCCTCACTCCGCCCCTTTCCTTCCAGCTGGGCTTCCCGGAGCAGAAGGGGACACCCGGAACTGCTCACCACCACACCGACATTGGCGATCGACGCAAGGACCATGCCACCAGCCGACTCACCCGTCGGCCAACGACCGATCAAGTCACGAGCATCCGGACTGAGTTGATCGGCAAGCCGGGCAATCAGCGGTTCGGTACGGATCAGTTTCAGCCGCTTCCCATGCCACTGCGTGATTGCCCCTGGGAAAAGCCCCATGACCTGCCGATGGATCGTCAAGGCGGACTGGGTCCAATCGACAACGAAATCGTCTTTACGAAGCATCCGGGCGTAGCAACTCTCAGCGGCCTGCTCACGCACACCCAGACGAGAAAGGCGCTCAGCGCTGGGACCTGGGCCAGCGGCTTGGATCCGCGGCATGGCGGCCACCATCAACTTCGCGGTCAATTCGCTCAGGCGTTGACCCAGATCTGCAGCATTCTCCAGAAGGCCGATGGAGAGAGACTCCTCGAGCAAAACCGGGCCGGTATCCAGACCTTCCTCCATCGCCATGATTCCCACGCCGGTCTTCGCATCACCGTTCAAAATCGACCACTGAATCGGTCCAGCGCCCCGCCAACGGGGCAGCAAGGAACCATGGCCGTTCCAACAGCCCAGTGGAGGTTGATCAAGAACGGAGAGCGGAAGGATCTGACCAAACGCCACGACAACGGAGAGATCGGCTTGCAAATC
>JBGKDR010000113.1:0-2817 GCA_042954225.1 Parasynechococcus sp. | reverse complement strand
AGCGGGAGGACGGGGCGTCACCGCAAAGACAGAGGCGAGGTCAAAGGTGGCCTCTCCCTGAGCCAACAGGGCGGAGACAGGAACCGTGACCGGGCCCTTTGGATGACGGGACTCAACAGGGGACCCGTTATCGATCCGGGGGCGGTGCCGCGACGCTCCAGGAGGAATGGCCACACCAGATGTGCACTCCAGACGGGACAGGGCCCCGGACGCGCAGCCGTGCTTCAACGCGGACCGCTGGATCGGCGTCCTCAGCACCCCCTGCTCAAGATCGCGGCGCTCCTGCGTTGTAATCACCCGCTGCTGTTGAAGCGCCTCAAGGTCGGCGGTCGCCTGCGCGAGAACACGGCCGTCAAACAGCACGACCGCCAGCAGCCAAACCAGTCGGAGCATGCCTGCAGACGGCCTGTTCAGATCGATTGCAGGGTAGGGAGCCCTCAGGTCAGTCACCCCCAGCGACGCAGGCAACGCGTGGTGTGCTTCAAACGAAGACACAACCCGCCATCCGGGCTCAGTCCATCAATCCTCCAGACCACGCCATCGGTTGGATCAATCCACACGTCACTCCAGAGACGTTGTTGAGCAGCCGCCAGACAGGACTGGAGTGTGCCCTGTTCGGCCCAGGCACGGCAGCGGTCCATCGCCAGCATCGCCAACGCAGCCCAGCGTGGCGTTGCACAGGGACCAACACCCGTCTCGCGACGCAGTGAGGTCGCCATGGATGGCACAGGATTGGTCACGTTCAACCCGAGTCCAAACCGCACGATGCGGACCTGCGTACCCCGCACCACAAGCCGCGGCAGCAACCCCGCCAATTTGCTGCCACCAACCAGAAGGTCATTGGGCCATTTGATCTGAACCGCGACCCCGATCTGCTCCAGCGATTCCGCCAAGGCCACGGCAAGCGCGAGCCCAACCAGGCCGGTGCTGTCGCCTGCATCAGAAGACCAGGGCAATGCCGCACTGATCCACACCCCGCCCCGAGGCGCTGACCAGACTTTGCCGCGTTGTCCGGTGGCCTGCGTCTGATGGGTCGCCAGCACTGCCCGGGGTTGCAGCAATGGTTCGGATGCCGTGGCTGTCAGCCAGGACGCCAGAACCCTCTCGGTGCTGGAGCAGACCGGAACTGAGCGCAGCTGCCAGAGCTGAGCATCCGCGGGGGCCAGGGCTCGGTAATGCGCCATGACCACACCGGCACGAAGCCGTTGGTTAAGCGGACCCGTCACACCATCCAGCCATGCGATCCACAGCGCTGACCAACTCGTCGACCGGCCGCACCAAGGCCATGCGCAACCAGTCTCGGCCAGCGGGACCAAACCCTGACCCTGGGGTCAGAGCCACACCGCATTGATCCAGCAACTCCGCAGCCGTGCGCTCATCGTCCCAACCCCGTTGCCTGGCCGAATCAGGCAGCGGCATCCAGAGGTAGAGAGCCATCTCAGCCCTGGGCACGGCCCAACCGACGCGCTGCAGAGCCTCCATCACCCGGTCACGGCGTTCCCGATACACCGGATGCAAGGTTCGGGGCCAGTCACAACACTCACGAAGCGCCACGATTGCACCCTGCTGCAGAGCAAGGGACTGGTTGAAATCGATCACAGATTTCACTTGGCGCAGGGCTGCGATCAAGGGGGCAGCCCCGACGGCAAAACCCAGTCGAAAGCCACCCATGCACCAACCTTTCGACAACGAGAAAAACTCAATGCCGCAGTCCCTCCAGCCTGGACTGCGCAGCAGGCTGGGTGCCTCACCGGCCAGGGACAGATCCACATAGGGATTGTCGTGGGCAACCACCAGCTGGTGACTGACTCCGCGAGCCATCACCTGATCAAGCAGTCGCTGATCACCGACCTGCGCCGTCGGGTTGTGGGGATAGCCGAAGACGAAGAGCTTGAGCCGGTCCCAGGTCGCATCAGCCAATGAACCGAGGTCCGGACGCCATCCGTCCGTGGCATTCAGTGGCAGACGCAGAACATCGGCACCGGCCAGGGTTACTCCGCCCAGATGCGACGGATAGCAGGGATCGAGCACCAGGGCCGGGTCGCCGGGGTTGAGAACGGCTAAGGGAAGATGCGCCGTCCCTTCCTGAGAGCCGACTAACAGTTGAACCTCTGACTGGGGATCGACGACAACGCCGAAACGAGCGGCACACCAATCCGCCACAGCTTGCTGAAAGGGAGCCGTTCCGGCATTCAGACAGTAGGCGGCGCTTCCACTGTCATGGACTGCCTCAGCCATCGCCTCAAGAACCCGAGCCGGCGGTGAGAGATCGGATGATCCCAGAGACAAATCAAGCAAGGGAAGTCCGTTGCCGGTTCCCTGCTGTTGTCGATAGAGCTGTTTGCGCTGATCCGTTCGGGCGAAGACGCCCCCACCGAGCCTGGTCAGCCGCTCAGAGATGGGCATCCAGGAAGACCTGAAGTTGGGCCTGCGCAATGGCCCCCTCGTGGCGAGCGAGCTCCTTGCCGTCACGGAACAGGATCAGGGTTGGAATGCCCTGAACCTGGTAGGCATCCCGGGTCTGAGGATTGCCATCCACCTCGAGCTTGCCCACGGTCAAGCGATCCTGATAAGTCGTGGCTGCCCAGTCCATCAACGGGGCAATCAGGCGACAGGGACCGCACCACGGGGCCCAGAAGTCCACCAGAACGGTGCCTGACGCCTGAAGAACGTCACCGGCGAAAGCAGCGTCGGTGAACTCGTGGACAGCGTTGGCCAAGGCGGAAACGAACTCAATGGATTGATCCTATGGAGCGCACCACCCAGGCGTCGATGAACTCAGAGTTTGTCGATGGAACGCTTCAGGTCTTCAAGGTC
>JBGKDR010000112.1:0-5020 GCA_042954225.1 Parasynechococcus sp. | reverse complement strand
TCGCTGAAATCCTTGTGCTCGCTTGGATTGTTTTGAATCCTGAGTACTCTTCGATTGCAAGTTTTGGCCTCTTGCTGTCGATTTTTAAGGGGTTTCTGATCGGTTCGGTCAGCGGTCTGTTCCTTGGTTTCTTATTGACGTGCACGATACGGTTTTTTCTGACATCCAAGGCCCAGTTGATCCTCGCGGCTGTTGCATTCACGTTTATTGGTTACAGTGTTTCTGTTTTTGCTGTGCATCAGGGAGGGTTTCTCTGTGCTTTGATTATGGGTATTGTGACGTCGTGGTTTTATCGGACGTACTCAACGGGCGGCGAGCTTGAATTTCTTTCAGAAGAGTTGGAATCTCTGAATATTGCCTGTGAGGCAGTGCTCTTCTTTGCGATTGGTCTGGGTCTTGAGCCTGCGCTTTTCTTCTCTCATCTGCCGATTGCCCTGTATGCCTGGCTTGGCATCATGCTGATTCGCCCGGTTACCGTTGCCTTGTTTTTCAGGGGGCCTTCCGTGACGCCAGAGGAGAAGCAGCTGTTGGCAACGTGGAGTCCGAAAGGAGCGATTTCGATGGCCTTGATTGTGACAGCACCATTGCTCCTGGAAGATACCTTTGGCATTGAAGTGGCTGACATCCTTCCAGAAAACTCGATCACATTTATGGCTGATGTGGTCTGTGGAGCTGTTCTAATCTCTCTTTTGTTTAAAGCACTGGTTGTACCCAGACTTCACAACCGATTGTTTTGACAGACGCCAACCAAAAAGGTCGGGTCCTCTTCAGGACCCGACCCGTTGTGATCTGATCAGCCGAACGGACTCAGCGGTTCAGACCGCCACAGGCTGTTCGATGATGCCTGTGGGGACCTCAGCAAACATCACCGAGGAGAGGTACCGCTCTGCCAGGTCGGGCAGCACAACGACAATGGTCTTGCCGGCGTAGGCGTCCTGTTCCGCGAGTCGAATCGCTGCAGCTGCGGCAGCACCACAGGAGATGCCGACCAGGAGACCTTCTTCCTGAGCCAGGCGCAGTGCCATGGCGATCGACTCCTCATTGGTGACCTGCTCGACCTTGTCGACCACAGACAGGTCGAGGTTCTTGGGAATGAAGCCTGCACCGATGCCCTGGATCTTGTGGGGCCCTGGCTTGACCGCTTCGCCATTCATGGTCTGCGTGATCACCGGGCTGTGGGTTGGTTCGACCGCAACGGATTCAATCGCCTTTCCAGCCTGGTTCTTGATGTAGCGGGACACGCCGGTGATCGTGCCTCCGGTGCCGACGCCGGCCACGAGGACATCAATGGCGCCGTCGCAGTCGCTCCAGATTTCCGGGCCGGTGGTCTTCTCGTGAATCTCGGGGTTCGCTGGGTTGTCGAACTGACCGGGCATGAAATATTTCGAGGCATCGCTCTCGGCGATCTCCTTGGCCTTGGCGATGGCGCCAGGCATGCCTTTTGCTGCTTCGGTGAGCACGATTTCGGCACCGAGCACGGCCATCACCCGTCGCCGTTCGATTGACATCGACTCCGGCATGGTGAGGATCAGCTTGTAACCGCGAGCAGCTGCGGTGTAAGCCAGGGCGATGCCGGTGTTGCCCGAGGTGGGCTCAACAATCACTTTGTCTTTGGTGAGTTTGCCGCTCTTCTCTGCATCCCAGATCATGTTCGCGCCGATCCGGCACTTGACGCTGTAGGCGGGATTTCGCCCTTCGATTTTGGCCAGCACCGTGGCCTTGCAGTTCTTGGTGACGTTGTTCAGTTTCACCAGGGGGGTATTGCCGATGGCGAGGCTGTTGTCGTCGTAGATGCGGGACATGACGCGTCGGTGTAGGGATGGGCCCGAAGAAAACAACATAGGTAAATCCGCCCTCCAACCCCTCCGTTGTTAAGGGCTTGTTCAGACTGTGTCGTTCCGTTCTTCAGGCCTCGAGCGCTTCCTTGAAACGCTCCCATAGGTCGTCTGGGTCTTCGAGACCGACCGACACCCGCAGCAGGTGTGCCGGCACTCCACAGGATTCGGCCCAATCCAGTTCGTCGTAATGGGCCAGAAGGGTGTACGGGCAGACGAGGCTGAAGTCGGTTCCAAGACTTGGCCCCTTGCTGACTTTCAACGCGTCGTAGACACGCTGTGCCTTGAGCGGGCCATCGTTCAGTTCGAAGGAGAGCAAGCAGCCGAAGCCTGCCGTCGGTCGCATCAGATCGCGAAAGGTCGTGCAGTTCTTTGGATGCATCACGCTCGCCACGGCTGGGTGCGCTTCGAGTCGTTCGGCCAGCGCAAGGCAATTGGCATCCAGCCTGGGCACCCGAGCCGCAACATCGCGGCTGGCAGTCTCAAGCGCGATGGCATCCGCATCACTGAGGCCAGCCAAAGGCTGAACGGCTACCGCCAAGGAGGCATGCCATGGCGATGCGGGACTGATGAGCAGGCTTCCTGCCATCACATCGCCCCGTCCGGCAAAGCTCTTGGTCAGGGAGGTGAACAGAAGATCGACATGCTCCAGAACCGACAGGTTGATGGCCGTGCCGATGGTGTCGTCCGCGATGATCGGCACCCCCTGGTCCCGGGCCAGACGCGAGACCGCCGGAAGATCAATGCAGCGCAGCAGTGGGTTGCTGGGTAGTTCAACGATCACCGCTGCAGGCTGGAGACGCCTCATTGCGTCTGCGATCTCGGAGAGATCTGTGCTTTGGAGCAGCTCGCCCCCATGGAAGATCACCTGAGGTTGCTTGAGCACATCCACGTAGGGAAAGCCGAGCTGCAGCGTGGGTCGCCCGGGATGAATCGCTTGAACAGCGTTGAGGGCCGCATGCAAGGCACTCATTCCCGATGGATGCAGGCTGATCAGGCCTGGATCACAACCATGAATGTCTGCGAGTCGCCGGCGAACCGTCACTCTGGCCTGATCGCCTGTTCCTGGAGCAGGGGCAGGCTCACGTCCAAGGGCGATGGCAGCCTGACGTGATGATGTGCCAAGGCCGGTGTGTTGCCAGAACGCTTTGGCATGGGGTGCGGCGCTGGCATCACAAAGCAGAACGGTCAGGTCGTCGACGTCACGACATTGGGTGCTGGCATTCGGTGCCCGGCGCTGGCAGTGGCGCTCCGCCGCCCGTGCAGCATCCGTGGTTGGAAACGGCCAGACCGACCCTTCGAGATCAGCCCACTGTCGGCTGAGTTCAGCCACCAACGGATGCATTCCGAAGCGCGGGTAGATCGTGCGCAGAGCATCGCGGCACTGACGGTCGTGACGCTCGTAGGCAATCACGTCCTTCCAGCGCGGGAGCGCCACCGACACCGCATGGGGGTGATCAGGGAGCGGGTGTCCCAGATCCGATCCCTGCCAGCAGGGGTCGCGGAGCAGATCCCTTGGACTCACGCCAGCAGCTCCAGAGCCTGCACCAGATCGGCCTGCAGATCGGCCAGGTCTTCACAGCCCACCGAGAAGCGCACCAACCCATCGTCGATTCCCAGCTTCGCTTTCATCTCAGCCGACACCGCGGCGTGGGTCATGGTGGCGGGGTGGCAGATCAGGCTTTCGATGCCGCCCAGGCTTTCGGCCATGGTGAACCAGCGCAGTTGTTTGCAAAGGGCATAGGTCTGCTCCTGGCTGGCGTTGAAGCTGACCGTCACGATGGCGCCACCGGCGTTCATTTGACGGGTGGCCACCTGATGCTGGGGGTGATCGCTGCGGTGGGGATAGCGCACCCAGTTCACCTTCGGGTGGGCGGCCAACTGATCGGCCAGAGCGGCAGCGTTGGCCATCTGCTGTTTCAACCGCAGTGGCAGAGTTTTGATGCCCCTGGTGATCAGCCAGCAATCAAAGGGGGAGGGCTGCAGGCCCAGGGCCTTCTGAGAGAACACCATCTTCTGGTGCCAGTCCGGATCATTGGTGCAGACCGCGCCACCGAGGGCATCGGAGTGGCCGTTGATGTACTTGGTGGTGCTGGTCAATGAGAGGGTTGCTCCCAGATCGAGCGGGCGCTGCACCAGGGCGGTGGCGAAGGTGTTGTCCACCACCACGGGGATGCCCAGGGGTTGGGTGATGGCGCAGACCGCCTCCAGGTCGATCACCTTGAGCAAGGGGTTGGTTGGGCTCTCCAGCCACACCATCGCCGGCTTCTGGCCTTGGATCTGCTCCAGGGCGGCCGGCTGGGTGAAGTCCACCCAAGCGGTTTTCAATCCGAACTTGGCGAACACCTGCTCGAAAAGTCGCACGGTGCAGCCGTAGAGGTTCTCTTCACAGAGCACCAGATCCCCCTGCTTCAGTTGGGAGACCACAGCGGTGATGGCGCTGACGCCGGAGGCGAACACGGTGGCGTGGGCGCAGCCTTCAACCGAGGCGAGCACCCCATCAAGAATGCGGAAGTTGGGGTTGCCGGACCGGGTGTAGTCGAATCCTCCCGGGTTGCCGTGGGCAAAGGTGCTGGTGGGAAAGATTGGCGGCATCACTGTGCCGGTGTCACCCGCAAAGCTGTCGCCGTGGTGGATCACCCGGGTGTTCAGGCCTGCAGACGATGGCTTGGAACCGGGGTCAGGCAACGCTTCAGCGCATCAAGAGCGACAAGGCTACGAAGCGATGCCGCGCAACCTGACCAGCCCCTTATTTTGAACGATATTGAGTAAAAATCGTGTCGATACTGGTTAAATATCGTGCTGCTTGGCGGGGTCGGGCTCGACTCTTTCGTTCATGGCGCACTTTCATGGCGCACGTTGCCGAAGCCGTGCATCGTTCGGGTCAAGTTCGCCTTAAAACGCCGAGCAGTTCAGCATCTTTGCGTTGATGTCCAAGGCTGATGCAACGGCTGAGTTCGTCCGTTCAGGGTGCTGATGAGCAGGTGTTCTGCCCATCAGGGTTCTCCGATGGTGAGTTGAATTGTTTCCCAGCCGTTGGTGCTGGGTGCCGATAACTCCACATCCAGTGGCAATGAAATGGATTCAACATTGCGGATGCTGATCGTTTCGCTGAAGGGTTCAAAGGAGATGCCTTCAGGCAAGGGGCGCCCACCGGGGGCTTGAAGCTTGGCTTTCGTTAAGTC
>JBGKDR010000111.1:0-1672 GCA_042954225.1 Parasynechococcus sp. | reverse complement strand
GAGCGCTTGAAGGCAGCAGGAGCGACCGCCATCGCTGTGGTGGCGCGTTTTCCTGAGGATCCCGAGAGTGCGGAGCTGGCGGCCTATCGCCAGGGCAGCGGTGTGGACGGGCTGGCCGGTGCGGAGGCTGTGATCAGTCATCTGCTGGTGCGACATCTGCAGATTCCCTGCGCCCATGCCCCCGCCCTGGCGCCGCTTCCCCTGGACCCGGCTCTCGATCCGCGGGCTGCTGCGGAAGAACTGGGCTACAGCTTTCTGCCCTGTGTCCTGGTCGGCCTCAGCACCGCGCCGGATCTGATCTCCGCGCCAGGCAGCCGCCCGTCGTCCGAGCTCTGGATGGATCAGGTCGAGGCCGTGGTGGTGCCGGATGGAGCCCTCGGCGGTGAAGCGGTGTTGGTGGCCCTGGAGCGCAAGACCCCAGTCATTGCGGTGCACAACCCGTCGGTGCTGGCTGTCACTGCGGCCTCATTGGGCGTCGAGGACCAGGTGCTTTCTGTCGGTAGCTATGCCGAAGCCGCCGGCATGATCCTTGCCCTTCGCGAGGGCATCGCTCTGGAGGCCCTGCGTCGCCCTCTTCCCCCGTTGCCCTGATGGCACCCGGTTTTGCCCCGATCGATCAGGACCTGCCCTGCCCCTGTGGTGGCGGTTTGTATCAGCAGTGCTGCGGGCCGTTCCATCAGGGTCTGCGCAAGCCGGCCAGCGCCGAGGCCTTGATGCGCTCGCGTTACTCGGCCTTTGTCCGCTCGGAGATCGCTTACCTGCTCGAGACCCACCCGGAGCCCGCGATCAGTCCACGGGAGCGGCGCCGGCAGCTGCGCTCCAGCTGTGGCCCCAACCAGTGGCGCGGCCTGACGATCCTCGCGGTGAACGCTGGTGAAACGGGCGATCTGGAGGGCACGGTGCAGTTCGAAGCGCATCACCGATCAGGGGTGTTGCGGGAGACGTCGTTGTTTCAGCGACGTGGCGGCGTGCTGAGTGGTGACTGGCTCTACATCAGGCCTCTGGCGCTGGAGGGTTAGCGCAGGCAGGCCATCGGGTGGCGTGTCGGCAGTCCCAGTGCCTTGGCCACACCGGGATGGCAGAGCGACCCCCGCACGGTGTTCAACCCGGAGAGCAGTTCCGGTCGTTCGGTCACCGCCTCCTCAAGACCGCGGCCGCCGATGCCGGTGACGTAGGGCAGCGTCACACTCACCAGCGCCTCGGTGGAGGTGAAGGGGACCGCCCCGGGCATGTTGCCGACGGCGTAATGCTGCACCCCATGGATCGACACGGTGGGGTCGGTGTGGGTGGTCTCCCGGCTGGTGGCGATGCAGCCCCCCTGGTCAATCGCCACGTCCACGATCACCGACCCGGGGCGCATCTGCTGCACCATCGATTCGTCAACCAGGGTCGGGGCACGGCCCCCAGGGGTCAGCACCGCACCGATCACCAGATCGGCCGTGGGGATCAGCCGTTCCAGCAGACCATGGCTGCTCACCACACTCATCAGCCGTCCGCGGCGGTCGGCTTCCAGGGTCCGCAGCCGTTGGGGTGAGCGGTCGAGCAGCAGCACTTCCGCATCCATCGCCGCCGCGATGCGCGCGGCATTCCAACCAACGGTGCCGGCTCCGAGCACCACAACCCGCGCCGGCTGGACGCCGGTGCATCCCCCCATCAGCACGCCCCTACCGCC
>JBGKDR010000110.1:0-7281 GCA_042954225.1 Parasynechococcus sp. | reverse complement strand
CATGTTGCCTGGACTCGTGGGGCAAGAGTTCGCCGGGCGCAAGGTCAGCACAGCGGACAACTTCAGCTACACCGACCCCGTCGATGCGTCCGTGACCACCGGCCAGGGTCTGCGGATCCTGCTGGACGACGGCAGCCGCGTTGTGGTGCGCCTCTCCGGCACTGGCACCAAAGGCGCCACGATCCGGATTTATCTGGAGAGCTACGTGCCCAGCAGCGGCGACCTCAACCAGGATCCCCAGGTCGCCCTGGCCGACATGATCAGCGCCATCAACGACCTGGCTGAGGTCAAACAGCGCACGGGCATGGATCAGCCCACGGTGATCACCTGAAGACCAAGCGGTTCACAACCATCCAGCCACCCCGAGGGGTGGCTTTTTTGATGGCGTTGAGGGAGTTGATCATGAATATTTTTATTCCAATGAATGCACGACTGACTGGCAGGTTGTCACCTCGAAAGGACACATCTATGATCAAGTCATCTGAAGAGCCTTCCCCGCTACGGCGGGTCTGATCGCCACGGCGAGTCTGAAGATATCGATCCATCAAGAAATGTATTTCAGCCTCGCTTGAGGTTGTCTCTTCATGAATATAGAACTGTCACCGGATGCAGCCGGCACATTTGCGCTGGCCTCTGATCGGCCATTCATTCAACGCCGCCTGCGGCGCAAGCTTGTTCGTGCATTACGCAACCAAGCGGAATCTCAGAACTTCAACCTGGATCAAGTCAATCCAGCTCAATCTTCTCTTTTCGAGAACTTCAGCCCAGACGACATTAAAGCTAAAGCCAAAGATGTGATCTCGATGAAACGCGAGGACATCAAAGCCCGCATCGGCGACGTCTCTTCTCTTCCAGAAGACGAGAGACGTCTTGCAATCCGCAACGAGATCACAAGCCGAATTCAAAACAACGAGCGTCTTCAAGCCCTGAAAGAACAACGATCCGACGGCATCATTGAATTCAAGCCGATGATGGCGACAACAGAGGAACGGGAAGCAATAAATACAAAGATCACAGACATGATCACGACCAAACGCGAGGAAGCAAAAAACCTCTTTGAGGAGTACTCCACTCTTCCTGAAGACGAGAGAATTTCGGCACTCCGCAACGGGCTCTCAAGTCGCATTGAAGGAGCAGCTTTAAATCCAATCATGATGACCTTGACTGGAAATGATGATTCATTCTTTGCCCAAATAGGGCTTCAGCAGGCTGCAGTGGGCGTCTAACTCCAATCCTCATTAGGCACCCCTCCACCAAGGCGGGTCTGAGGAGATTCGCACCAACCGGACATCCTCGGCCCGCCTCACCAGCGAGCCAGAAACCTATGCATACACAATCACAATCCACCGAGAGCTGCGCAGTTAAAGCAGTGAGCCGATCGGTCCAAACATCAACGTCACTTCGCCTCTATCGAATTCTCCTTGCCCCCTGCATCACACTGTCGACCATCGCAGTCCAGCCAAACAACGCTCAAGCGCAATCATTGTTTGAACGCCGTTTTCACCAACGGCTGGAGGAGCGCATTGAACAACGGCGAGATGAGGAGGCCAAGCTGTCCGCAAGCCAAAAGGAACATCTGTTCGAAACACGTCGTCATTGGATGATCAGCACCTATGACAAACGACTTGCCTTGCTCCAGGCGGGGCAGGACTGCCTGCAAAATTCGACCAGCTTTGCGGAGGGAGAGGACTGCAGGATCAAACAACAGCGTGCTTGGCGTCATTACTTTGAACAGCGGAAGCAGACCATCAACAGCGTGCGTGAGCGATTGGGGCTGTCACCCCTGCGGTTTGCATTAGAACTTGGATTCTGATGAGCGCAAAATTACCAGCAGATGGCATCGGCACAACCGAAAGCCAGTTCGATTGGACCCCTTGGTCTGTAACCGAAGACGTTGCTCTTGATGGAAGCTGTTCAAAACGGAAACGTGCCTTTTTCCAAATAGCCTTACCGCGCGGTTTAACGATCCTCGAAAGATCCGCTCACCACGCTCACCCCAAACCGGCGCCGTGGCACATCACAACTGGTGTTTGCAATTCGGAGGCAATCGCTGCACACGTGATGGAGATGAATTGGTCGGGTTGGTGGTTCAGACATATGTGTCGAGCTGCCGACATCCTCAAGCTCCCATGTCCTGATCAGCGCTTTGTGAATGACGACAAACCATGGGACAGCTGGGGGCAAGCGATTGATCTCAAACTGGAGCAACAAATCGGCCAGATCGACAAAAAGGCTGAGCAGCTGATCTGCCGCGATTGGGACTTAACACCCGTCTACTTGGGCAATCGGTTCCCTCGCAAAAAAGACAATCTCTGCGAATGCAGCATCCGCTTACCAGAGGAATCTGTCGCTCTGGCAAATCTTGCTGAACAAGCCAGAAAAAGTGATGGACCCGCAGAATTGGAGATTCCAGCTGTCTTACAGAAATACTTTTGACTGACGGCTCGTGCCAAGCCACCCATCACACACCAAAACGCCAGCCCTTGTGTGGAGTTTTCGTGGATCAGCGCCGGCGGCCCCGATAGGGATTGCTGGGTCGATAGCAGGGGTCGGTGGCCTGCTCCTGCAACTGGCGCATCGTTTCGATCGCCAACCCACTGAGGCCACCTGAGGCAGTCACCATCAGAACGAACAGGCGGAGACGACGCAGGTTGATCTCCGCAGGACTGTTCTCGAACAGAACCGTCATGAAATAAGCCACGGCCCCCCCGATGGCAATACCGATCGCCACGGCGATCAGCACGCGCATGCCACTGAAGCGGACGTCCGGATCCATGTCAGGTCTGGTGGATGGCATCAACCCGGTTGTGCAGAGGATTCCACGGGCGGCTTGGCGTCGGCATCGCCCAGCAGGGATTTCATCACCACGTAGAACACCGGGACCACCAGGGTCGACAGGAACGTCGCCACCAGCAACCCACCGAAGACCACAAGGCCGAGGGACGATTGGCTCTGGGCGCCGGCACCGCTGGCCAGCATCAGCGGCAGGAATCCTGTGAGTGACGAGATCGCCGTCATCAGGATGGGGCGCAGTCGTGATTTCGCGGAGAAGGTCGCCGCTTCAACCGCAGAGGCGCCCTCTCCCATTTGCTGATTGGCGAGGTCCACGATCAGGATCGCGTTGCCGCCGGCCAGGCCGATCAGCATCACCAGGCCCACCTGGGCGTAGATGTTCAGCACCTGCCCGGCTCCACCAAGAAACACCAGGGCCCCCAGCAGGGCGGTCGGAACCGTCAGAAGAATGATGATCGGGTCGGTGTAGCTCTCGTACTGCGCGGAGAGCACCAGGAACACCGCCAGGATCCCGAGGGCAAAGATCACCACGGCGAGAGAACCGGCTTTGACCTCCTCGCGGGAGATCCCGGTCCAGTCGAAGCCGAGGCCCTGGAACGATCCCTGCTGGAAGATCTGCCGCATCGCACCAATGGCCTGACCGGAACTGTTGCCCTCATTCGGCGTCCCCTCGACCTTGATCGCGCGGTACAGATTGAAGTGCGGAATCACGCTGGGGCCGACGGTCCGACTGACGGTGAAAAAGGCAGACAGGGGAATCTGTTCACCCTGCTGGTTCGTCACGTAAATCGACGACAGGCGCTGCGGGGTTGCGCGGCTGACGTCATCAGCCTGGACATAGACCCGGCGCACCTTTCCCTCCTGGAAGGTGTCGTTGACGTAGGCACCACCGAAATTCACCGAGAAGACCGACATCGCCGAGCCGAAATCGACATTCAGCGAGGCCATCTGCTCCCGATCAACGTCGATCTTGTACTGGGGAGCCTGGGGAGAGAACTGGGTTCGGACGCCATTCAGCACAGGATTGCTGTTGCCGGCCTGGATGATCTGCTGGGCGCTGCCGAAAAACTGCTCGAGCGAATACACCCCATTGCTCTTATCCAGCAATTGGAATTCGAAGCCACCGCCGGTGCCATAGCCCGGGATCGACGGGGGCTCGACCACAAAGATGCGGCCGCCATCGATGGTGGTTGCCATCGTCCTGTTAAGGCGCTTGACGATGGCCCCCACAGAGTGGTCCGTACCCGGCCGCTCATCCCAATGCTTCATGCCGATGAAGAACAGGCCCTTGTTCGGAGCATTGCCGTCGAAACCAGCGCCGCTGAACAGAGCCGCTGAGGCGATGTCCTCTTCCGAGCGCAACACCTCAGCCACCTGCCGGTTGATCGCCAGGGTCTTGTCATTGGACACCCCATCGGGGGCCTGCACGAAACCAATGGCGTAGCCCTGGTCTTCGATGGGGACAAAACCACCGGGGATCCGGGTGAAGGCGAAGCCGGTGAGCAGAATGCCGAGCGCAAGGGCACCCATCACCAACGGGCGCGCCTTCATCACCGCATCGAGGATGGCGGCGTAACGCGTCTCAAATCCGCCGTAGAGCCGGTTGAAGTTGGTGAAGATCACCGGAATGAAGAACCCGACCACCAGACCGATGGCCGTGAACAACACCACCGGGATCGGGTTGGTCAGGATCGCGCCCGTGGTGATCACACCCACAGCAGCCCCACCGGCGGTGAAGGGAAGGCGCAGCGGCAGGCCGGTGATGGTGCCTGCGATGAAGCCGATCACGGCGCCTGCCGCCATCGGGATCAGGGCTGCAGCCGCCCCATTACCAGCACTGAGCAGGCCATAAATGAAGCCGAGGACGACTCCGGCGGTGGCGTACTGATTGCGGCTGAGCTCCTTGGTCTCCCGGGAGAGCAGCAGGGCCGACAACATCGGCGAAAACGTCAGCGCATTGAAGGTCGAGATTCCGATCGAAAACAGGATCGTGGCGGCGAACTGCTTGTAGATCGTTCCGGTGGCTCCAGGGAAGAACAGCACCGGCATAAACACCGCCATCTTCACCAGCGAGGTGGCGATTACGGCTCCGAACAGCTCATCCATGGTCTCCATGGCCGCCTGAACCGAGGTCATGCCCTCCGCCTTCTTGGCCGAGGTGTCCTCTACCACCGTGATGGCGTCATCCACCACCAGGCCGGTCGCCAGCACCAGTCCGAACAGGGTGAGCTGATTGAGCGAAAAGCCGAAGGCCAGCACCAGCGCGAAGGTGCCGATCAGGGCCACGGGAATCGCGATCGCCGGCACGAGGGTGGCTTTCCAGTTCTGCAGAAACAGAAAGAGGATCAGCACCACAAGAATCACCGCATCGCGCAGAGAGTTGGTGACCCCCTTGATCGACTGATTGATGAAGTCGGTGGTGTCGTAGATCTTCTGAATGCCGAGACCCACGGGCAGGGTCTGCTCGAACTCAGTCAACACATCCTTGACGCCGTTGGAGACATCAATGGCGTTGCTGCCTGACAGCTGATAGATCGCGATACCCACCGAGGGGGTGCCGTTGAGATCCATGGCGTCGATGCCGTAGGTCTCACCGCCGAGCTCCACCCGACCCACATCCTTGAGGCGCACCAGGCCACCGTTCTCGGTACTGCGCAGGGGCATGGCCTCGAATTCTGCGACCGTGGTCAGACGTCCCTGCAGTTGGACGGTGAAGGTGTACTCCTGACCATCGGGGGATGGAGAGCCGCCGATTTTGCCGGCGGGGACGAGACGGTTCTGACTGCGCAGCTGGTTGACCACATCGGTGGCCGAGAGGTTGTTGGCGGCCAGTTTCTCCGGGTCGAGCCACAGCCGGAAGGCAATCTTGCGGTTGCCGAAATAGGTGACATCACCGACGCCCTTGACCCGTTTGATGTTGTCGGTGAGGTTCTTGTCGAGATATCCACTGATCGTCTCCACCGAGTACTCGGTCGTGGAGGGATCGTCGTTGACGAAGTTGTAAATGAGCAGGATCGAATTGGAGGCCTTGTTGACCGTCACACCGGACTTGCGCACCTCTTCCGGCAGTTGCGGTTCCGCAAGTGAGACCCGGTTCTGCACATTCACCTGATTGATGTTGCCGTCGGTGCCGCTGTCAAAGGACACGGAAATCGAACTCACACCATCGGCTGAGCTGTTGGAGGTGATGAAATCCATGTTCTCGACCCCATTGATCTGCTGCTCAAGAACGGAGGTCACACCCTGTTCGACAGCCACGGCATCGGCGCCCACATAGGTGGCCTGCACCTTCACGGTGGGTGGCGCAATATCCGGGAGGTTCTCAATCGGCAGGATCGGGATCGAGATCAGACCGACGATCACGATCAGAAGGCTGCAGACCGTCGAGAGGACCGGTCTGGTGATGAAGTTATTGGATGCAGACATCGTTCAACCTCAGTTCGCAGCGGCGGAGTCCTGCAGCTGAACCGGCATCCCGTGCTTCAGGTTCAACAGGTTGGTGGTGGCCACCCGTTGGTTCGGTTGGAGCCCTTTGGTGATCGGATAGCGACTGTTCTCCAGCTCCCCGACGCTCACTGGAGTCTGCAGAGCAAACAGAGCCGATGCAGGCAGCTTGCCCGCCTGCATTGCCTTCTCCAACCTCTCGAGATCAGCCTTGCCGGGGTTGGCCCGGAGCTCCTCGAAGCTGCCGAGGCGGAAGACGAAACTCTGCCCCGAGGTCTGGGTGACAGCCGCGAAGGGAACCGAAAGCTCCTGCTGCTCCTTGAGCAGAACACGGGTACGCAGCCTCTGCCCATCACGGAGGGTGCCATCGGCATTAGGGAACAACGCCTTCACCAGCAACCCTTGGGTGTTGGCGGTGACGCGGGGGTCGATGGAGGTCACGGCCCCCCGGGCGATAACCGTGTCGCTGCCGGGAGCGCTGAGGATCACAGGCTGACCGATGGCAAGGCGGCTCGCGAACACCGCCGGGACCTCAACGCGGGCCTCAAGCTCCGCGTTCTGGGTCAGGCTGGTGAAGACCTGGCCCTGCTGAATCACGTCGCCCACCTGCACATCCACGTCCGCGACTGTGCCGGCGGAGGGAGACGTCAGATTGGTGTAATCGAGCTCGACCTGGGCCGCGATGTATTCGGTGCGGTAGCGGTCCAATTGCATCTGTGAGGCCGCTCCCGCCTCGAAGAGGTAGCGATACCGCTCGTAATTGGTTTTCGCGGTGTCGGCTTTGGCCTTTTTCTCGACTTGATCAAGCACCACCAACAACTGGCCTGGCGCGACAACATCCCCCTGGCTGATCTTCAGCTCGAGAATGCGTCCACCCGATTGCGCCGCCAGGTCCACCCGATTGGTGGATTCCAGCGTGCTGACCGTATCCACTGCGTCGGTGAACTCCGCCATTTCCGCCATCGCGGCCTGCACCTTCGGCGGAGGCGGCTGATCCGGGGCCTTCGCACCACAGGAGCTGACCGTCATCACTGCGGCGATGGA
>JBGKDR010000109.1:0-5997 GCA_042954225.1 Parasynechococcus sp. | reverse complement strand
AGCTGAGTGAGGGCCTGAGCGGCAAAATCAGCGGGAAGCTCCTCGGTTCCGATCTCAAGAAGAAACGTTGTCGTCACGCCACTGAGCAAGCCGATGGCGACTGTATTGGAAGCCGTTTCGCTACGTTCAAGTCATTAACTCCAATTGCGAGTGAGCGGAAGCTCGGTGCCAGTGGCGGACAGCGAAACAATCGAACTCTCCAAAGCGGAGCAACGCAAGCTCGACAGCCAGCATCTGCGGGAGCCACTGCTCACCGAGCTGGGCAATGACGAGGTTCGCTTCAGTGAAGATGCCGTTCAGCTGCTGAAGTTCCACGGCAGCTATCAGCAGCATCACCGAGAACTGCGCAAGACGGACAAAGTGCGCAGCTGGCAGATGATGCTGCGTCTGCGCAGCCCCGGCGGCCGGATTCCAGCCCAGCTGTTCCTTGCCCTTGACGATCTCTCCAATCGTCTGGGCGATGGCTCCCTGAGGGCCACGACCCGCCAGGCCTTTCAGATGCATGGCATCGCCAAGGCGGATCTCAAGGAAGTGATCGGGACCATCGTCCGCAATCTGGGCTCGACCCTGGCGGCCTGCGGAGACATCAACCGCAATGTCATGGCGCCTCCGGCTCCCTTCGAAAAAGGCGGGTACCCGGCAGCACGCCGTCTGGCTGATGACATCGCCGATCTGCTCAGCCCTGAGGCAGCGGAAGGCTCCTACCTCGATCTCTGGGTCGATGGAGATCTGAGCTACCGCTTCAAACCCAGCAACGCCGTCCGCAAGGCCCGTCAACGCCAATCCGAACCGGGACTCTTTTCCGGAAGCATCGATGAACCGCTGTACGGCGACACCTATCTGCCGCGCAAATTCAAGGTGGCCGTCACCGTCCCCGGTGATAACTCCGTCGACCTGCTCACCCAGGACATCGGCCTGGTGGCCTTCACCGATCCCTCCGGACAGCTTCGCGGCTGCAACGTGTATGTGGGCGGCGGCATGGGCCGCACCCATAACAAAGAGGAGACCTTCGCCCGCACCGCTGATCCCCTCGGCTACGTGGATGCTGCCGATGTGCTGGATGTGGTCCAGGCGATCCTCGCCCTTCAGCGCGATCACGGCGATCGGGAGGTGCGCAAGCACGCCCGGATGAAGTATCTGCTCCATGACAAGGGCATCCAGTGGTTCCGCAAGACCCTGCGCGACGGCTACTTCAAAGGAGAGCTCAAAGGCCTGCGCAATGAGCCGAAGCCAAAACTTCTCGATTACCTCGGCTGGCACCGCCAGCGGGCTGGACTGTGGTTCGTCGGTCTTCCCCTGCTCTGCGGACGCCTGCACGGTGACGGCAAGGCCGGCCTGCGTCGCATTGTCGAGACCTATCAGCTGGAAATCCGTCTTACCGCCAACCAGGACCTGCTGCTGTGCAACATCGGCACAGGGCAACGCGCCGCGATCCGCGCAGAGCTGGCCGCTCTTGGCTTTGAGATTCCCGAAACACCGGCCCCTCTGGCACGCCATGCCATCGCCTGTCCTGCACTGCCCACCTGTGGATTGGCAATCACAGAGTCCGAGCGGGTGCTGCCCGACGTCCTGGATCGCCTCGACGCCCAGCTGAGACGTCTGGACATCGAGAAATCACTGCTAGTGCGCATGACCGGATGCCCCAACGGGTGTGCACGGCCGTACATGGCCGAGCTCGGACTGGTCGGCAATGGTGTGAACCAGTACCAGCTGTGGCTGGGTGGAACACCAAACCTCCAGCGGCTCGCCAAGCCCTATCTGGAGAAAATGCCCTTAGCGGATCTGGAAACCACGCTGGAGCCCCTGCTGGTCAGCTGGAAAGAAGCTGGCGGACGGCGCAGCTTCGGTGATCACGTCAACAAGATCGGTGATCAGGCCGTGACGGAACTGATTGGGGCCTCGGCGTAGATCGCGCTGGATTCTCCGGCCCGCCAGGCCCAGAGCTGATCACCATGGCTGAAGTGCCACCACTCGTTGGGGTGTTGCTGAAAGCCGGCCTGCTGCATCACGTCCCGAAGCAGGCAACGGCGTTGATGGGCTGTACGACCACGCGGATCGGTTGCCGTCGCGTAATGATCCGGCTCCGAAACAGCACCGATCGCATCAATGGCACCGCCCATGTCCAGCGGCAACCCCTGGCTGGCATCGACAAGGGTGAGATCCACAGCAGCCCCGGTGCTATGCGGCGGTGGCATGGCGGGATCCCGACTGGGTGTCGCCCAGAAGCGTCCAACGTCGCTGATGACAGCGTCGATAGCGCCGCTCTGAGCTGGATCGTCGCGATCGATTCCTCGCTCAAAGCAGAGCGTTTGAATCGTGTGCTCCACCATGAAGGCCTGCACCGCAATCGGACGCCACGCATCAAAAATGCCAAGCCCCAGGTCTGAGGAGCACTCCACCAGCAGCATTTGCGCTTGCAGCAACCGCTCCACCACCCCGGATCGGAGCCGAAATGGATCGGCGGAAGGACCATAGGGAGCCCCCAAGGCGGCATAGGGGTGGGGCTCCAGCCGAATCAATGGGGACGGCAAGGCCTTCAGCCCTTCTCCTGACTCATCGATGGGGATCGCATTCCAGGGGCGCATCAGTTCAGAGGGGTACCGCCCGAGAGGCGACGCTGCTGATCATGGAGGAGCTGGCGAAGAACAGGATGCTGACTGAGTTCAGGGTCGACCTGCAGGAGCTGTTGTGCTGCGGTACGAGCCTCCTCCAGCACGGTTCCATCATCGGCGAGGCTCGCGAGGGCAAGATCGGGAAGTCCGGACTGCCGGGTACCGAGGACCTGACCGGGGCCACGGAAACGGAGATCCATCTCAGCGATCTCAAAACCATCGGTGGAGCGAACCATCACATCCAACCTCTGACGGGACAGAGGGTTCGAGCTGCCGTTGATCAGGAGACAGTGGGACGCTGCGGCACCACGGCCGACACGGCCACGCAATTGATGGAGCTGTGCCAGACCGAATCGATCGGCATGATCAATCACCATCACACTGGCGGCAGGGACATCCACACCGACCTCCACCACGGTTGTTGAAACAAGGATCTGGACGTCTCCATTCGCGAAGCGCGTCAGCACCTCCTGCTTGTCGGCACTGGACAGGCGGCCATGAAGCAAGCCAACGGACAGGTCAGGAAACACCTCGCCAGCGAGCTCGGCATGGACATCGACCGCGGAACGGAGGTCGAGTTTTTCTGACTCTTCCACCAGCGGAAGCACCACATAGGCGCTCTGTCCCTTGGTGACCTCCTCGCGGATCAGGTCATAAGCCTGATCCCGTTGGTTCGCCGTGAGCATGCGTGTTCGGATCGGCGTCCGCCCAGGCGGTAATTCGTCGATCTGACTGACATCCAGATCCCCATGCAGCGAGAGGGCCAGGGTTCTGGGAATGGGTGTGGCCGTCATCGTGAGCAGATGCGGCTGCAACCCTTTATTCAGCAGGCGATCACGCTGATGGACTCCGAAGCGGTGCTGTTCATCCACCACGACCAGTCCGAGCCGGGAAAACACCACCGGATCCTCCAGAAGGGCGTGCGTTCCAACCAGAACATGCAGCGAGCCATTGGCCAGGTCGTCCAACAGACGCCGCCGTTTTGATTTGGGTGTTGAACCGGTGAGCAGCTCAACACTCACATTCAGCTGAGGAAGCCAGGAGCAGAGGTTGCGGTAGTGCTGCTCAGCAAGCACTTCCGTCGGCGCCATCAGGGCCCCCTGCCATTGCGCCTCAATGGTGGTGAGCAGGGCTGCAATCGCTACAACAGTTTTGCCAGACCCCACATCCCCCTGAACCAGTCGGGCCATGGGTTCAGGCCGCCGCAGATCGGTTTCGATCTCGCTGAAGACCCTGGACTGTGCACCGGTGAAGCGAAATGGAAGCAACGCCAGAAAACGCTCCACCAAGCCATCGGCCTGCCGCTGGATCTGCAGCTCGGGAGCGGAGCGCGCCCTCAGCTCATGGCGACGGCGCAGCAGGCCGAGCTGCAGCAGCAGAAACTCGTCGAACACCAGTCGTTTGCGTCCCTGCTCAAGGTCGTCCTGGGACGCCGGCGAATGCAGTGCCGTCAGCGCATCCGCTACCGCAATGACGCCGTAACGCTCACGTTCAGCGGAGGAGAGCGGTTCTGGCCATTGACGTGTCAAGGGCAGAACCTGGGCGATCAGTTGCCGGAAACGATCCGCGGCGAGCCCTTCGGTCAGGGGATAGACCGGCAGCAACCGACCGATCTGATCCGATTTGATCGTTCCATCGGCACTGTCCAGGACCTCAATCAAGGGATCCTGAAACGACAGTCCATAGGCACCGTCCTTGACCAGTCCGCTGACGGCGACCTGGGATCCAACGGGATACAGACGCTGCTGACCTTTGAGGTATGCGGTGGAGCTGAAGCGCTTACCGGCAAGAAAACGGGTCACCTTGAGGCGGCCCGTCGGGTCCTGAAGCTGAAGCTCAAGAATCGCGAGGTTGGGATTCTTTGGACTGACAAACCCGTTGCAACGTCGAACCGTGGCCACCAGGGTCGCGGTTTCCCCCACCACCAAGGCCTCGATCCGGCGCATCCGGGCGTAGTCCACGTGGTCGCGTGGGTAGTAGCGGAGCAGGTCGCGGACCAGCAGAAGATCCAAGGACGCCAATCGAGCAGCGAGCTTGGGACCGACACCGTTCAAGGCCAGAACAGGACTGTCAAGGGTGAGCGCCGTTGGCCGCGTCGCTGTTGCTGAAGAGGACGCCGCTGATCGATGCCGCACGCGGGGGGGCGCCATCGGTGCCGAAGGCTCAAGCCGAAGCCGCAGTTCGTGCAGCCACTGACGGGTGTCGGTCACCAGCCGACGACGGCCAGGCAGATCAACCGAGGGATAGGTCGCATATCCATCGCGCAGCCTGACCAGACGGTCGAGCACCCCAGGGGGGAAGGGAAGATCCGGCGTTCGGGCCAACTCCTCCTGAAGGAACTGGTGAAAGCGCTGCTGACGTCCCTGGATATCGCAGAATCCCTGATCCGCCTCCAGATTCAGTGCCTTCTGCAGGGGGCGCAGCCAGGAGAGCAGACGCTCCAGCTGCGCGCCATCTAACCCTCTGGCCTGGTCTGATCCGGATCGGACGGGCTCTGCCAATGCTTTAAGGCCTCGCGATCCAGGACACGACGTTGCCAATGACGTTGCTGTTGCACCATTTTGAGCAGAGCTCGCTGGTGCTCGTGGAGTCGATGACGAACCCGTCTCAACCGGGGACTGTCGAATTCAAGTTCGCTGCTGCGGATCAGGAGACAGAGCACATCCATCCCCTGTTCGATCTCACCGATTGGCATGGGAAGGCGCAGCCGCAACAGATTGCTGGCACTGGGCTGGGTCTCGACCTGCCCACGCAGAACCGCCTCGAGCAGGGAGATCGGCAACAGCGCATTGGCCAGACCGGAGCGCAGCATCTGCACATTGATGGCGTGCGACAGATTGCGGAGGCGCCGGGACAGCGCCTGATCCATGGACTGCATCCAGTCCAGCAAGGCATCCGGCATGACCGGAAGGAAATCGCTCGAACTGGCACTGGAAATGCTTGGCTGGCCGGAGATCAGCGCCACCTCGCCGCCATCATCGTCCTGGGATTGCAATGCCTCGCCGGCGAGTTCAAACAGGGACTGCAGAACATCCAGATCATCGATGCGCTCGTCGCCTGACTCCTCAGGGGGGGGCGATGCCAGCTCGTCGGTTTGGTCGGGTTTCGTGCGATGCACCCCGAACAACTCCGGCTGCTGAAGCGGGGGATCCAAGCTGAGATGGACGGACCCCTTGGGGTCCCTGACAGGCTCGGGACTCGCCTGATTCGCCTGGGGCAAGCGCTGCATCTGCTGGCCCAGGACTTTCACCATGTCCCGCCTGGATCGTTCCTCATGGCGCCGGGCCTCGTCACGGAGCTGCTGGGCCAGAACCATCGATTGCTCAACGGTCAGCAGGACTGAGCAACGCTGCGTCAGGTCGGCCACGGCGCTCTGAAAACGCTC
>JBGKDR010000108.1:0-10398 GCA_042954225.1 Parasynechococcus sp. | reverse complement strand
AGCAAGCGCGCAAACAAGGCGTGGAAGGTACCGATCCACAGCTCCTTGGTGACCTCCCGATAAATGCGGGAACGCAGCTGCCGCTGCTCCACCGCCGGGAGCGTGCTCCAGGGCTGGCCGTACTGGCTCTGGGCCAGGCGTTGGGCCAACAGCAGCTCAAGCCGCTCCTTCATCTCTCGGGCCGCCTTGTTGGTGAAGGTGACCGCGAGGATCTGGGCGGGATCGGCACCGTGCTCGCCGATCAAATGGGCGATGCGATGGGTGAGGGCACGGGTCTTGCCACTCCCGGCTCCCGCCACCACCAGCAGGGGCCCTTCATGGTGATCCACAGCCCTGCGCTGGGCGTCGTTGAGGCCGGCCAGAAAGCTCATGGCCAGGAGGCTAATGGCGCCTGGATCAATCCACTGCGATGGGTCAGCGTTCCGGGGGCCAGGCCTAAGTTCCTGCCTGAGACGCCCCTCCAGCCTTGCCATTCTCGCGAGCCCGGAAACGCATCCGCAGGGACTGTCGCGAGCAACGCGCCCTTCTGGCGCTGGCAGCAGCACGCAAGACGCTGAAGATCAAACGGGAAAACATCGACCGCGTTGTTTTTTACACCGAGCACAAGATCGCCTTCAACCGAATCGCAAAAAGCGGAAATTCTTCGGTCATTCTTTATCTCGATGAAGCCATTCGCGGAACAAACAGCCATACAGACAATTACAAGCAAGCCAAACGTGCCGCCATGGACACAGGCAAAGATCTCATCGCAATGTCCAGATCAAAACGCGATCGAGCCAGCCTGAAGGAGTTCTCGTTTTTCACTGTTGTCCGCAATCCGTGGACACGGACGCTGTCCGCCTTTCTCGACAAAATTGCCAATGGCCCCCATGACAAATATGGGGCCATTCCGGGATTTGGTGACAACAGCAAAGCCGGCTTCGAAGCCTTCATCGCATTTCTCGGCAACGGAGGGTTGCAGGCCAACCACCATTGGAAGCCGCAAAACGATGCCCTTCTGCTCCCGGCCTCCCATTTCCAAACCATCTGCAGACTTGAAAATCTGTCCGATGAACTTCCTCTGGCCTTAGCCAACACAGGCTTAACCCTGCCCGATCCCGAACGACTGCAACAACCTCACAGAATTGAGAGCCAACAGCACAGCAAACTCACGCGAGCCTCGAGCAAGTTGCAGCGTTATTACAGCGCGAGCAGCATCAAGGCTGTGGCTGATCTCTATTCCGCTGATTTCAAACTCGGGAACTACAGCCTGGATCCAGAGAGCATCGGGCTCAGCTGCACGGCCGACTAAGAGGAGACCGGTAGGCTCGCGCCAGATTGGTGACCATCAAGACCGTGGCGAAGCAGATTCAACTCGGCGACCTCACCATCGCGAACGATCGCCCCTTCACGTTGCTGGGTGGCGTCAATGTTCTCGAGGATCTGGACTTCGCCCTCCATTGCGCAGCGCACTACAAAACGGTCTGCAAGCAGCTGAACATCCCTTTGGTGTTCAAGGCGTCCTACGACAAAGCGAACCGCTCCTCCATTCATTCCTTCCGCGGGCCTGGACTCGAGAAAGGATTGGAGATCCTGCAGGCGGTGAAGGACACCCACGGCATTCCTGTCATCACCGACGTTCACAGCCCGGAAGAGGCCGCTGAAGCCGCCAAGGTGGCCGACATCATTCAGCTGCCTGCCTTCCTGGCCCGTCAAACCGATCTGGTCAGGGCCATGGCCGAAACAGGCGCCGTGATCAACATCAAAAAGCCGCAGTTCCTCAGCCCGGAACAGATGCGCAACATCGTCGATAAATTCCGCGAATGCGGCAACGAACAACTGCTGCTGTGCGAGCGAGGCACCAACTTCGGTTACGACAACCTCGTTGTGGACATGCTCGGGTTCGGCGTGATGAAACGGACCTGCGATGAGCTACCGCTGATCTTCGACGTGACCCATGCGCTGCAGTGCAGGGACCCGGGTGGCGCCGCGTCGGGTGGGCGCCGCACCCAGGTCGTCGACCTAGCCCGTTCCGGCATGGCTGTTGGCTTGGCAGGCCTGTTCCTCGAAGCCCATCCCGATCCAAGCAAGGCCCGTTGCGATGGCCCAAGCGCCCTCCCCCTCGACCTGCTGGAGCCGTTCCTGAGCCAGGTCAAGGCCGTGGACGACCTTGTCAAAGCTCTGCCAGTGCTGACGATTCAGTGACGCACTGACGATGGTCAACGAACAAGCCGTTCGAGTCCTGGCAGGCATCGGATTGAGCCTGTTTGCCATTGGTCTCGTGGCGGCCAGTGCCATCCTGCAATCAGCAGACTGGCTCCCCGCCGTCGACAGTGAAGCAGGCCAGTCCCTGCTCAAGAACTACAACACGACATCCCATCTCCTTTTCCTGCTGCTGCTGAGTCTCAGCTGCGGATGGCTGCTCCGGATGGCCGCCACCCATCGAAGAGACCACGCGCAGGGTGGATCAACAGAACCATCTCTATGGGCGCAACTGATTGATGCCCCAAGGCGCCATCCCATCGTGACCGCACTGTTTGCCGGTTACAGCGTTGCGATGGTGCGGCAGGCCAGCTGGTTCTACAAGGAAATCATTGGCTGGTACAAAGACATCCTTGGCGGTCACCTACTCGATAACTTCAGCCTGCGATGGGACTTTGTCAAAGAGACAATGTTCCGCAACGACTTTCGCTTCTTTCCACTCGCCCACCAGGACCTTCACCTTCTGAGCTGGTTCACGCCCTATGTGAACGTTTGGATGCTGGTCAATGCAGCCGAACTCTTCACGATTGTCGTGATTGGAGCCAAGACAGCCGAACGTCTCGACTGCAAAGTCAAACATCCTGCAACTCTGCTGGCCTTCAGCATTCTCTTCCTGTTCGACGCAGCGACTGGATTTACATTTTTCCAATTCATCTACAGCGAGCGCATTGTTGTTCTGCTGCTGTCGCTGTTTTGCTTCTACTACACACGGTTCTTTCAGACCAGCCAGACCAGCGACCAATACCTCTGCCTGCTGACCGCCCTGCTCGGCTTGTTTTTCAAGGACACAGGCTTCCTTCTGTTCACGGTTCCGGCCTTCACCGTGCTCATGGCCGGCTGCATGGGACTGGTGGACGGCCGACCGCAACCGCGTCGAGTGGCAATCCGTGAATGGCTGCAGGCCTACGAGCTGGAGCTGTGGCTTTGCGGACTCACCCTCGTCCTTGCCGTGTGTTTCTTCTATCTCAGCTATCTCCCCAGCCTCTATGCCGGGGTGGAGGCCTACGACTCGCATCTGCGCTGGTCGCGCTTCGAACCCGACCTGCGCCTAACGGTGCTCGCCCTGACAGTGCTCGTTCGGACCGTTCAGATCTTCAGGGGCAAGCTCGTCTTCTCCTCCCTCGATGCCTTCAATGTTGGCGGCATTACCTATGCCCTTGGATTGTTCGCGATGGTGGGCTTTCGGTCGAGCAATTACATGGCACTACCGGTGCAATTTGCTTCGACACTCAACCTTGTTGTAGTCGCCAACTGGTTCATCGGCTGGATGCACACCAGGGGGGTGAACATGCGCAAGCTTGGCGTAGGGACTGTGGTTGGCTGCAGCGCCTTGATCGGGCTCGAGCATCTCGAGCGGCAGAACTTTGCTCATCGCATCACCAAGATGCAGATCGCCCAGGACAGCTGGGTCAAAACCCTGGACCGGATGGACCAAATCAGTCGACAGGCCTTGATGGACGGGGAGGAGATCAACATCATTTATTCCAAATCATGGTTCCGCAATCGAGGCCATCTGGAACGACTGAGGTTCAACCGCTTGATTTATTACGACATCGATCTGCAGACCTACACTGTGGTGGATGGGACAGACAAAGGAAGCGCCTACAAACCACAGGCTGGTGATTTTCTGCTGAACATCGACACAGGCAAGCGCCTCAAGAACTCCAGCATCGATATGGCTCCATACGACAAGATCTGGGATTACGACGACAGAGAAAGCAACGGAAAAATTTATCGACGGCGCCAACCAATGCAGAATGAGTGAAATGAAAAAAACTTTTTTACTCGGTGTTGGCGCCCAGAAGGCAGGCACATCCTGGCTGCACGATCAACTGAACCGCCGACGGGATGCCGACTTCGGTTTTCTGAAGGAATACCACGTTTTTGATGCTCTCGAGCTGGAACACTTTTCCTCCTTTAGACCCAACAACCCCACCCCACTGCAATGGCGAACCTGGCGTCGAGCACGCATGATTCGACGGCCTGAGCGCTACTTCGACTACTTCGCGTCAAGGCTCAAGCCATCCCAAATCCAACTCACCGGCGACATCACACCCTCCTATGCCGGTCTGAAGGCAGAGAGCTTTGAGCGGATCAAGACCGCCTTCGCAGACCGTGGCGTGCGAACGCGGGCCGTGTTCATCATGCGCGACCCCATTGAACGGTTTTTGTCGCAGCAGCGGATGCAGCTGCGCAAACGCGGACTTCTTCGCCCCGACCATGAAACCGAGCATCTGCGCAAGGCCAGCATCAAGCTGCTGAAACGTGCATCACCACGGAGTGATTACCCCGCAACCATCGATGCACTCCGCAGCGGACTGGTGGACTCCGAGGTGTTCATCGGGCTCTACGAAACCCTGTTCACTGAGCAGACCCACAGCGCGTTATGTCGCCACCTCGCCATTCCGGAACAGACCCCCGACCTGACCCACAAGGTCAACGCCAGTCAGGCCACCGCAGAGGTTCCAACGGACGTGCTGCAACGCCTTGGCCAGCACTTCGCTCCCTTGGTCACAGCGGTGCAGGACCGCTGTCCGGATCTTGCGATTGAGCAGCACTGGGACACTGCGATCACCTGGAGTGAGGCCTGAGCCAACCAGCTGCACAGCAGCCCCTCAAAGCAGACCGTTGGAATACACCAGACGACGGTTCATCCGGGCCACGCCAGGCCAGAGCAAGCCGAGATGCGCAGCTGTGGGCGCTGGGGCCCCCAGCCAGGCGCCGTCGTAGCGAATGGCGCTGCTGCGCTCTGCATCGAATCGCACATGGTTGCCCGCCAAGATGTGGCTGCTGCTGTTCAGACCGGGAGCAAGCATCGCCTCGTGGAAGTCGATGGACAACCAGTCACAGAGCAACTGCAGGCTGCGCCTGGGCTGAAGAGCCAACTCTTCGTATCCAAGCCGGAAGACGGGATGCGATGACCTGTTGAACGCCTGCTCGAACTTGCCGTTCACGCGCCACCAGCGCGCCAGCTGACGGGCTGCGGGCCAACGTTGTTCCGACTTGCGAGCGGCTCGGGCCCGGGAATGCACCCAGGAGCGCACATCCCGGACGAGGTGAATGATCCGGATATCGAACATCGCATCCGACAGGAGCGTCATCTCCAGATCGTCCTGGTAGGAATCGACATGCCACACCCCGGACCCTGCATGGGGCGAGGCCATCAGCAGCCGCTGCACCTTCTCCTGCAAAGGAGCCTGATCATGGTCACGCAGCCACTCCAGCTGAGGCCCCCACAAGGGGCAATCGGCGGCGATGGCACCACAGGTGCAACGGCGCTCGAACCGATGCGACCCACGCAGCTGACTGGGACCTCGATGTTCCTCCCCTGGCTTGGGCATCGCAAGGATGCGCGCCGCCTCCCCCATGCCAATGATTTGTGGGTGCGCTCCAAGGGCCAGATCCAGAATCGTGGTTCCGCTGTGGCCGAGACCGCGAATCAGCAGCAGCGGAAATCGAGGGCTGGTCATGGGCGGCGGTCCACTAACCCATTGAGCAGAGCTGTGATCTGCTCGACATGGTGCGCCACGGTGAAGCGAGACCTGGCCCGACGTTGCCCAGCAGCGCCCCAGACACCGGCGAGATCAGGACGATCGGCCAAAAGGGCCATGGCCTCCGCCATCGCCCGGCGGTCGCCTTCCTCCACCAGCCGTCCGGTCTGCTGATCCTCAACCACGTCGGGAATTCCACCGTGGCGGGTGGCCACAACCGGAAGGCCACAGAGCTGAGCTTCCATCACTGACACCGGACACCCCTCCTCATCACCATCCTCCGCGATGCGGGAATGCTGCACAAACACCCGAGCACGGCGCATCTCGTCCGCCACTGCATCGGGTGACAGCACTCCTGGGAAGGCAACGCTCTGTTCGAGCCCAAGCTCGCGAGCCCGTTCCTGGACCGCTGCAAGCAGCGGGCCATCCCCGACCATCACCAGCCGGCACGCGTCGGCATGCTGCGTCAGACCCCGCATGGCAGCAAAGGCTTCCAGGGTGTCCAGCGGCCCTTTTTTGGCCACAAAACGACCCACCGCCAGAAACCTCGGTGGCGTCGAGGCGGGAGTGGCACCCTGAAACCGTTGCTCATCCGCACCGGAGGGACTGATCAGGAGTTGTGCCGGCTGGGCGCCAAGGGCGATCAAACGGTCTCGCATCGTCCGGTTCTTGACGATCACAGCCGAGGTGAGCTGAAACAAACGGCGGTAGCGCTGCTCAAGGCGCTTGAGGTAACGCTCCGCCGAGGCATCGGCGCCGCGGAAGTGAACCGCCAGGGGGACACCGGTGCGGGCCAACTCCATCACCCGCACGGCATGAAATCCGAACTCGACCATCACCACGTCCGGCCGGTGACGTCGCACCAGAAGCATGGCCACGATTGAGCTGGGCACCGTGGCCAGCCGAAGCCAGCCCAACCGAGTGCAGACCTTGCTGGTGAGCACCGCCAGGCCATAGAGCGCTTTCAGGGGCTCGCGCCAGGGAATCTCGTCCCCGAAACAGGGCTCCACCGCAAAGGGCAGGCGGGCCAGATTCGCGCGCACAAAGGTTTCCGTGCGTGCACGCCGGGTCGGGGCCAACACCAGAACACGTGCGCTCATGACAACGCCAGGATCGAGCGCCAGAGCGGCTCCAACTGGGGCCAATCCAAGGCAGCGATTCGCTCCCTGGCCGCAGCACCCATCCGCCGACAACGATCCGGATCCGAGACCAGCCCCTGCATGGCTTCCGCCAGCGCGGCCGGATCATCGCTGGGAACGACCAATCCACTCACCCCAGACTCCACCACCTCCAAGGGGCCAGGGGACGCGTCCGTGACGATCACCGCCAGACCGGCAGCCATGGCCTCCAGCAGGGCATTGGGCATGCCTTCAAAACGGGAAGGAAGGACGAACACAGCCGCCTCCGCCAGGAACCGCTCCGGGTCTGAGCGGAAGCCCAGGCAGCGCATCCGGCTGGCGACCCCAAGCGCGTTCGCCTGCTGCTGCAACGCCTCGCGCTCCGGCCCATCGCCCACCAGGGTGACGGGCCATTCCGCTGCGGCACCGCTCAACCGTGGCAAGGCAGCGATCAACACATCCAGGCCCTTCTGGGGCACCAACCTGGCCACGGTGATGAAGCCGACGGGACGGGACACACCGCCAACGGCGGCCAGGGCAGGCATAGACGGCAACGGGTTGGGCAGCAGGGCCAGCCGATCCCAGGGCCCCATCGGCTCCAGAGCCGACAGAACACCGGCCGTGTTGGCGGTCACCACATCCGCACGGCGGTAGGCCAGAGGACGCAAGCGCTGCCACAGCTCAGGCAGCAGCTGCCGCGAGGGGTCGTTGCGCTCGGAGACCACAAGGTGAATCGGCAGATCCCAGGCCGCACAGCAACAGGTGATGTTGGTGCGGGTCAGCAGGGATAGAACCCGGTGGGGCCGCTGAAGGCGGAACTGCCGGCGCAGCTGGCGGAGACGCAAACCAGCGGTGGCCTCTGTCCCAACCCGGAACAGCTGCATCGCCAGGCCCTCCGACCCAGGATGAATGCGGGCCTGGAACCATCCGGCGAACCAGCCCAGCTGAAGCTGAAACAGCCAGCGAATCAATTTGTCGAGCTGCGCCAGCATGAAACGACCACCGCGGGCCCACCAGCTGCGATGGGTGGGTGCCCCCAGTTCGAGCCAAGGGATCCCGTCTGGAAGGGCATGGGCCACGGGATGCCCCGGGATCAGCGTCACCAGCTTCACCGTCAAGCCCTGGGCAGCGAAATGCCGGGCGGCAATCAAAGCAACTTTCTGCGCTCCCCCCGCTCCAAGGTGCGGCAGGACCAGCCAAAGATCATCTCGGGTCTTCGCTGATCCTGCTTCAGTCATCACCGATCAGCTGCGACACTCCGCCCATAAAACACCGGCGCAACCGCCGCTCGGAGAAACGATCCCGGACATCCAGGGCAGCCTCAGCCAATCGTCCGCGCCGCTCCGGATCGGCCAGAAGCATCGACACAACGTCGGCCCACTCAGCCGGGCTGGCGTCGTTCGCCATCAGACGACCGTTGACGCCATCACGAATCAACTCGGCTGGTCCCTGGGGGCAGTCGGATGACACGCAGCAGCAGCCGCTGGCCATGGCCTCAAGCAAAACATTGGGGAAGCCCTCATAGCGGGAGGGGAGCAGGAACAGGTCGGCCCGCTCATACCAGTCCTGGACATTGCCCACTCTCCCCGGGAAATGCAGCTGCTGCGATGCCTGCGGCAGCAATCGGCGCAACTGGTCCTGCTGATCAACACCGTGATACGGCACCGACTCCAAGCCAAGAATCACCAGATGCAGCTGTGGCGATCGCTGACTCAACAGCTCAAACATGGCCACCAGCCTGTCGAAGCCCTTTTGATGAGCCTTGGTTCCCACAGCCAGAAGCACCTGGTCCTGGGGACGGACATGGCGACTGGCCAACCAGTCGTTCGGGTCCGGGTCCGGGGAAAACCTGGGCAGCGGCCAGACCACGGGATTGGCCAGCAGAAGCTGCGGCTGCGCCTTGAGGTGTTGGGCCAGCCAGCGCCCCGTGGCCTGGGTCTGCACCAGATGCAGCTGAGCCCATGGATAGGTGAGCCGACGCAGGAGGCGCCAGGGCAGACCAGGCCGCTTCAACGGGGGGAAATTCCGTTCCGAAACGATGCAGGGAATGCCAAGACCCCGACACGCCAGCAGCAGTTTGATCGCCGGCAGCGTGGTCATGCCGATGACCAGATCCGGTTGGTGACGCCGCAGCCATCCGCGCAGACGACGGACGCGGACAGGAAACCCCAGGGGTCCGAATAGACGCAGCCAGAAGGGATCTGACGGTTCAACGGCCCGCTGCACCCCGGCAGGGACCGGATAAAAATCGCGAGAGGCCCCATGCCGGGTGACCACCGTCGCCAGCCAGCCGTCCTCAGCGAGCCAACGGGCCAAGAGCAGGGTGACGCGCTCGGCTCCTCCGGTCTTGAGCGAATCGATGTACAGCACGACCCTCCGGGTCATGGCCTCTCCGGTGCGGATGTCGACGCGGAAGGACTCAGAAAGGCTTGGAACGACGGCAAGACACCCGGAAGCCGCTCAGCCCTCCAGGCCTCACTGACGATCTTGGCGCGGAACAGCAACAGCATCAGATCCTCGGCCGCCTTCTGTTTCGCCTCCGTGGGCCCGAGGCCAGGGTCGATCAGTGCGACCCGGGCCATCACCTGAACAGCGAAAGTCCGATGGTCTTCCTGCACCTCGCGTTGATCATGCTCGGGCCGATGGGCGTGATCGTGGACCTTCTGCAGGGCCTTTCTGGCCGACCAGTAGAGATCGGCATCCGCAGTCGCCCATGCCTCGACGATGTTGACCGCCAACACGCGCATCAGGTTGCGGGTCAGCCTGAAGGATGTATCCGTTTCGATCATGGTGAGATCGAGGGACGCAGTGAACCGCAGGGCACGGCGGCCCAGACTGACGGCTCCGTCCCGGTCAGCGAGGGTGAGCTGAAGCCGCAGGATGGTGGCGTAACAGGAGACCAGAAGCTTGGTGCGGTTGAAGCGATTGCCCTGGCGACAGAGTCGTGTGTTGGGATCGTCTTCCAGTCCCGTGGCGATGCCATCCAACGCCGCAATGGACGCCCTCATCAGCTGCGGGTCATTCAGCTCGGCCGCGCGGTAAGCACACACGACCCGGGAGTAGGCGCGGTAACTCAGGGGCAGATCGGAACTGTTGCCGAGGGTCTCGAACAGCGTGATCTGCTCCTCCAGAGACTTGGGTCTGGCACCACGTCGGAACAACAAATGATGGAGGTGATCGGTGCGACCGAGCTCCAACCATGAGCGCTCCATCAGGGCCATCGCCTCGGCATAGAGCCCCCTCTGGATCAAAAGGGGAATCTGCGCATCAAGCACCCGCGGATCAACAGGATGGTGCCCATCGAACCAGCGCAACAGCTGCCGACCGACCTCCGAGCGTCCAAAACGATTCCGAAGCCGCACCGAGCGAAACAACGCAGGGACGAGGACCTGCTGCAGGGGCCAGACCCGATGCTGTGGGCGCAGCATCGACGGACCGCCTGAGGCCGCATCCAACAGACCGACCCGTTGCATGTCTTGCAGCATCTTCCGCATGCGGCTGTCGTAGGTGTGCTCGACGGCGAGCTCCAGGCGCTGCTCCAGCGACGG
>JBGKDR010000107.1:0-1376 GCA_042954225.1 Parasynechococcus sp. | reverse complement strand
GCGGATCTGGATGTTGAGGAAACCGGGTCGACCTACCTCGAGAACGCCAGCCTGAAGGCCGTCGCCGCCTCCAAACGCACCAACAGCTGGTGTCTGGCCGATGATTCAGGACTTGAGGTGGATGCGCTCAACCAGGCCCCTGGGCTTTACTCCGCCCGCTATGCAGAGGGCAACGAGGCCAAGATCGAAAAGCTCCTGGGCGAACTTCGCGGCACCCCGTACCGCAGCGCCTGCTTTCGCAGCACGATGGTTCTCTGCAGCCCAGACGGCGACTGCGTGGCCTCGGCCGATGGGGTCAGCTGGGGCGAAATTCTGCACAAGCCGGCCTACGCCGGCGGTGGCTTCGAATCGCTGCTCTGGATTCGCGAGGCCGGCTGCAGCTACGGCGAAATGAATCCGGCACAGCTGTCCCGACTCGGAAGCCGTGGCAAAGCAGCACGGGCCCTGGCCAACGAGTTGAAACGACACCTTCGTCTGCGCTGAGGCGCGTCAGGCATCAACGCAAGGCGGAGCGTCGATTCACCATCTCAATGGCCCGCATCGCCGCAGCTGCGGCCTCTTCGACATCTCCCTCACGACCCGCCAAGGTCAGGCGACCGAAGGCTCCAACCGCCTTGACGTCCACCAGCGTGATGTTGGAGGACTTCTCGGCTTCGTTTGCGGCGATCAGCACGTAGCCGGCCGGTTCGGTCTCAAGGATGAACATGCTCATCCCGGCCTCAATCATTGAGCCACGCCTGTTCTGACGGTTAATCAGGACTGCATGGTCCGGGGTGATCGCCCGGATGACTTCCGTCCAGCTCACATCAGCCGGGCTGCGCTGCTCCACCGAGCTGCCGATGGCCTCAAGGACGACGTCACCGGAATGGAGAACTGTGCTCTGATCCCGGTGGTACAGCGCCATCGAACCAAAGGCGCGCTCCACCACCATCTGGCCGAGGCGGACATTGCTGGCCTTCAGCGCAATATCGGTGACGCGGTGGACGGCCATGCCCGGAGAGACTTCCATCCAGAGACAGGCATCTCCTGGGATCGGCAGAAAGCCCTGACTCACCGAACCCATATAGGCCGCCAACTGCGGCTGAAGCGAATCAATGAAGACGTAGGTGCGCAGTTCAATGGACTGCACGTGGCTGTTCTGCCGGAGCAGCCGAGGGGATTCGCTGTCGGTGGTCACGACACAGCTGGCACCCCCGGACTGGGGGTGCACCTCGGTGCCGGTGACGAGCGCGCTGCCGCCCAGTCGCCGCTCCCGTTCCTCGAAGCTGGCGAATCGGGTCATGGCGGGGAGTGTACCGGAGATCGGTCGATCCAGAACCGTTCAACCGGAATGGATCTGCGCTTGCGCCCGTTGTCAGAGCCGATACCGTCCGCTC
>JBGKDR010000106.1:0-2679 GCA_042954225.1 Parasynechococcus sp. | reverse complement strand
CGCGGGCAACCGTTGGACGAGCTGTTCGCTGAGCTCACGGCTCCGCTGCTGCTGCTTTGGGGCATTCGTGATCCCTGGATCAACGCTCCGGGTCGTCGGGCCACGTTCCAGCGCCATGCGCCGACGGCCACCACCGAAGTCGTGCTCGAGGCCGGACATTGCCCCCATGACGAGGTTCCCGATCAGGTCAATGCGGCGCTGTTGGATTGGCTGGCCGGTCTGAGCTGAACCCTGCATTGGCGGGGGGACAGGGGCAGACTTTCCTGGTGCGCAACGGTCCCCATGGCTCTGACTCAGCAGTCGTCTCCCTATGAGCACTGGGAGTTCACCCACCCGCAGAGTGGCGATCGATTGCGGGTCATCCCGGAACGGGGCGGTCTGGTCAGCGCCTGGACGTGTGGGGGACAGGAGCGTCTCTACTTCGATGAGGAGCGCTTTGCCGATCCCAGCAAGAGCATTCGTGGAGGAATCCCCGTGCTCTTTCCCATCTGCGGGAATCTCCCAGGTGACCGCCTTGAGGTCGACGGTGTCGCCCATACCCTGCGCCAGCATGGGTTTGCCAGGGATCTGCCTTGGACCCTCGAGGCTCTCGACGACCAGAGCGGCATCCGTCTCAGCCTTGCGTCCACACCCGAAACCCTTGCGGCCTATCCCTTCCGCTTTCGTGTCGAGATGGAGCTCCGTGCGTTGGCGCAAGCTCTGGAGATCAGGACCACGATCGAAAACCACAGTGCGCAGCCGATGCCGTTCAGTTTTGGGCTGCATCCGTATTTTTCAGTGAGCGACCTCACCCGCACACGCCTGACCGGTTTGCCGGACCGTTGTCTGAATCACCTGGAGATGGCACCGGCTGCCACCCAGGCGCAACTGGAGCGACTCGCCGATGGGGTCGACTTTCTCTGTCAGCCCCAAGGGCCGGTCACCCTGGTCGATGACGTCAGCGGGTCTCAGCTGCAGTTGCAGCATCAGGCTCCACTGGACCTCACCGTGGTCTGGACAGAACCACCACGCTCAATGGTCTGCCTCGAGCCCTGGACCGGGCCCCGTCAGTCGCTTCTGAGTGGTGACCGCAGGCTGACGATCCAGCCCGGAGGCCAGCATGGTCTTGACTGCCGCTACGCGGTGGTCTGAACGCCACCCTGGACGCCGGGAAGACGGCCGCGGTTGAGCTGTTGCTTCGGGTCGAACTGACGCTTCACCGCTTCGATCAGTGCTTTGGCGGGTGCATCTCCCCAGGCGGGCAGGCGTTGGCCTGCAGCGTCGGGTTGCACCAGCACCATCAGCTGGCCGCCGAGCTGCTCCACACGATTGCGCAGACTTTCTACGGCGTTCACCGGTGTGGCGTCATCAAGCGGTGCCCAGCCATCGCCGCAGCCGGCTCCGGCGGCCAGATTCCAGGACCATTGCGCGAGTCCGGAGCATTCCCGGCTCTTGAGCAGATCATGCAGACGCGATGGCGACACCATCACCCGCACCAGCCAGCGGCCAGCCTCGGGTGATCGCTGCTGTGACGGCATCAATGGATCGGAGCAGGGGTGGTGTTCGCAGTCGAGCCCATGCTCCGCCGCCAGGGCCGCGACGGCTTCGAGCTGGCTTGTCACCGCTGCATCCGCGACGCTGCTCACCATCAGATGCAGCTGCCACTCCCCTGTTCCTGGATTGATCCAGTCGAACCGTTCCGGCGTGAGGCTCGAGTGCACCACCGCAGCGCGACAGCGCTCCAGACCGTTCAAGGGGCCATGCAGTCGCAGAGCTCCATGGCTCGGTCGCATCGGCTGCACCCGCAGGGTGAGTTCCGTGATCAGGGCCAGGCTTCCCCAGCTGCCGCAGAGCAACCGCATCAGGTCGTAACCGGCAACGTTCTTCACCACGCGGCCCCCGGCTTTGGCTTCCACGCCGTCGCTGCGCAGCAGGCCGATACCGATGATCTGATCGCGCACACCCAGATGGCGTTGTCGCAGGCCACCGGCCAGGCCTCGGGCCACCAGCCCCCCCACCGTGCCATGGGGGTCTCCGCCCCAGGGCCAGTCGATCGGAAGCCACTGCCCGTGGTCGGCCAGCAGGGATTGCAACTGCTGCAATGGCATCCCCGCTTCCACGGTGATGGTCAGGTCATCGATGGCGTGGTCAATGACCCGATTGAGCTGGCGGCAGCTCACGGTCTGATGCTGTGGATTGAGGCATGGGCCCCAGTGCAGCCGCGTGCCAAGGCCAGCGGGGATCCACGGGGTGGATGCCCCGTGCAACGCTCGGACCAGCGCGATCAGCTCCTGGCGGTCGGTGGGGGAATGGCTCACGCCACGATGGTGCCATGAAGGTTGTCGTAATCGATGACGACCCCACCGGGTCGCAGACGGTGCATGGTTGTCCGCTGCTGTTGCGCTGGGATCCGCGCACCCTTCAGAGAGCCCTGAGGCATCCGTCCCCGTTGCTGTTTCTGCTGGCGGACACCCGCTCCCTCACGCCGACGGACGCGGAGATCCGTAATCAGGAGATTGCCGCCAACCTCGATCAAGCCCTTCAGGCGGAAGGCCTGCGTCGTTCGGATCTGCTGCTGGTCAGCCGTGGTGATTCGACGTTGCGGGGCCATGGGGTGCTGGAACCGCAGGCCCTGCAGGAGAGCTTTGGGCCCTTCGATGCCACCTTTCATGTGCCGGCGTTCCTCGAGGGTGGTCGCAC
>JBGKDR010000105.1:0-2972 GCA_042954225.1 Parasynechococcus sp. | reverse complement strand
GCCAACAACATTGGAATGTCGATTCTTGATTTTGGCTTATGCGATGGGATTCGATTCTGCTTCTCGGGTCAGGAGCCCGGCGGTTTTTATCAAGTTGAAAGAATCCTTGGGTACGACCGTGTTTATCACCGGGCCAATGAGCTGGTGACCTTTATTGATAACCACGACATGCCGCGCTTCCTGTCGGCTGTCCCCGATGAGCGACTGCTCGATCTTGCCTTGGTCTTGTTGCTCACGTTGCGAGGTGTTCCATGCTTGTTCTATGGGACAGAGCAATATCTACGCAACGACACAAATGGAGGTCAGGATCCCTATAACCGGCCGATGATGGAGTCATGGGATGACTCCAGTCGCTCTTTTGTTCTCGTCCAGACATTGTTGTCACTGCGCGAGCGCAATCAGGCCCTCGCCTTTGGTGCCCATCACACCGCTTGGGTGAACGAGTCCTTCTACCTCTACACCCGCAATTTCAGAGATTCTGCGGTGATGGTGATGATGAACCGTGGAGAGTCAGACCATGTTGCTGATGTTGAGAATATTCAGATGCCCGACGGAACATACACCTGCCATCTCACCGGCTATCCCGTCACGATTTCCAATGGACGTCTGGAGAATTACACCGTTCCTGCCAAAACGGCGGTGGTGATCAGTGTGGAAGGCCAACCGGTGACCGGTCAGGTTGTCGCCGTCTTCCAGGTGAATGGATTTGAAACGAAGCCCGGCCAGAGTCTTGCGATCACCGGCTCCTGCGAGGAGTTGGGGGCCTGGGACCACGATCGATCCTTCGGCATGGAATATGTGAACGACAACACCTGGCTGGCCACCGTTCCCTTTGATGCCGCAACGGGCAGCCTTGTCAATTTCAAATTCCTTGTGCGTCAGGACGGTGATCAACCTCTGCTGGAAAACCTCACGACGCGAAAACTTGTGCTTCCCGAAAATGGTCGTATTGCGGTGGATTGCTTCTGGGGGCAGTTGTCTTGATTGGTGAAGGAATGACTGCCGGAATTAACTTTTATCCAATGGTTATCCACTGAACACTTCGACGTCTGCCCAGCTGAAAGGATTGGTCCTGCCAACACAGGCAGGACCCCATGACTCAGTTCAGCGGACGTGTGGTGCAGACCCCAATGGGCTCAACGATTGATGCCATCCGTGATGGCGGTTATTGGGTGTGTGATCGCAACCAGAACTGCCGGGAAGTGAAGGGACTCTGGGAAGCCGAGGAGTACCTCAGAGAGCGTGAGCTCGGTTTTGACGAGCCGCTGACTTCTCCGATCAGGCCTCCGCACTAACAATTTCAGCGGCAGTTGGTGGTGGTGAGTTTGGCGCGTTTCCGCGTGATCTTTGCCTTCACGATGTCGCAGCGCATGCTCACGCCACTGCGGAGGGTTTTGTCAGCACTGCCCTGGTCGCAGACGAATGCTTTGAGTCGTCCTGAGCTTGAGCGCTTGCTCCAGCAGTTGTGCAGGCTGCGCACAACAATCCTGGTGCCGTCGTCATAGAGCGTGTTCTCGTTGAGGTACTGACGGGCAGACGCTGCATTGGTCTGGATTGGGAATGCCATTCCCGGTTGTGCAGCGACGACATGAATCGTGGCCGTAATGCTGAGACTCAGTAACAAGCGTCGATTCCATCCAGCCATGGCTCCAGCGTCCTCTTGGCCAAGGCTAGTCATCCAATCGACCTCTCAATCCGTTTAGGTTGATCCCACCTTTGTGTTGAAGGAGAGACGCTTGCGGGCAACAGCGCGACATCGATTGGATCGCATCCGTCGTGAAGATGCCTTGGAAATGCTGGATCGCACCGAAGTCCTTGAGTCCTTCAGCCGTCGCCAGAATGTGTTTCTCAGCAAGCGCCACGGCCTCTGGGATTGGAGCCGCGATGGAATCCCTGGATGGTTGCTTCCGGTTCTGCGCGAGTCCGGCTTGATCGAGTGATCCGCTCGGGCTTCAACTGTCGCGGTCGTCCACATCGGCACCCGAGCCGACCTCGGCTCCGATCGCCTGACCTGGTCTCCAGCCACTGGACCAGATGTCGCGGCATTTGTTGTTGAGGCTGTCCCGATCCAGGCCCCAGGCCGTGACAGCTTTTTGAATGTCATTTTTGATGTCATCAGCGCCTGGAAAGTCGGCGTAACGCATCACCAAACGAGCGGCAGTGGTCAATTGATCTGGACCGGGTTCCCCCTGATGTCCCAGCAACGCATCGACCGCATCCCGATCGCTGGCGTAGAGCGGATGGGTTTGTTCGTTCTGTTCAGCCATGCTCACAAATTGATGGTTGTGTTGTTTGAAGAGGCGGAGAGAAAGTGTTTGTCAGCCATCGAAAACATTGACTGCTTTCTTGCCCTTAATCAGTGAATTGACCTATCGACCGACACCGTGACATCTGCCTAGAACATTCATGATTTCGATCGAGTCATGAAGTACGACAGCGCGAATGCTCACCCGCTGGGAACATACATTGACGATGGATTGCATCGACCTTTCCCTGCCCTGGCCTGCCCGCTTTGTCCGTCATCGGTCATGCGCAGGGGGCGTCGCGAGCCGATGCCGGGCGTAACCTCCCGTCCATGCTCTCGTTGCTGACGCGAACCAAAAGCTTTCGTGATCCTTGGGTTGGCCACCCTGTACTGAATCGCCGTTGGCAACTCCATCGCCACCGGATGCTGCTGGCCGAGCGTTTGTGCGGCTGGCGGCGCAGGCTCAGGCCACCACTCGATCTGCCCGATGGCTCGCTGCAGCGACTGCGCCGTGATGGCGTGGTGGCAGTGCCGAACGCCCTTCCCCAAGAGCTGTTTCTGTCCATCCAGGCCGAGGCGGAAGACGCTGTGGCCGCAGCTGCCCGTCGACAGCCTCTCCCGAGCAATCATCGGGAGGGTTTCCTGCCCAAGCAACCGTTCCACGGTGGTTTCGATCGTTTCGATGGCGGCACCCTGAATCGCTTTGTTGGTCTGGATCCTGGTGTGA
>JBGKDR010000104.1:0-1145 GCA_042954225.1 Parasynechococcus sp. | reverse complement strand
AACGGCCAAATACAGATCCTCATCGATCTCCCGGATGTCATACTCCGTGGGCTTGACTCCGTGGTGGTGCTCATGAACCACCATCCAACAGCTGCGTTCCAGCTCACCACCAGCGGCTGAAGACAGCGCTAACCCCTTCTGCGCAAGGGATTCCACCAGCTGCTGATCGGCCATTGAAATGGATAGGTTCGGCAAACTCTAAAAAGACAAACCGGTTTGCCGCCCATGGCGGGAGGACCCATCCGACGTCTTCGGTTGCCCCCCACTGAAAGCAGGTCAAGAGCCATACGGTGAACGGAGTTTGACCCGCATCAGCGATGCAACCCACGGCAGAACAATTCACAGAACAAGCCTGGGCCGCCATCGTCTCCGCGCAATCACTGGCCCAGAGCTCACGCCATCAACAACTTGAAAGTGAGCATCTGCTGCTCGCCCTGCTGCGCGAGGACGGCCTTGCTGGACGGATCCTCAGCAAGATCGGCGTTGAACCCAAGACCCTGGCCAGCTCGGTTCAGGACCACCTGGAGCGACAACCCAGCATGGGTAGTCCTCCGGAATCCGTTTATCTCGGCCGGGGGTTGAACACCTGCCTGGACCGTGCCGACCAACGCCGCAACGAATTCAACGACAGCTACATCGCCGTTGAGCATCTCCTCCTCGCGCTTTCGGAGGATGATCGCTGTGGACGTCAGCTCCTGGCTCAGGCCGGCGTCGACACCCACAAACTCAACGACGCCATCAAAGAGGTGCGCGGCAACCAGACAGTGACCGATCAGAACTCAGAAAGCACCTACGAGTCCCTCGAGCGCTACGGCAGAGATCTCACCGCAGCGGCGAGGGAGGGCCTGCTCGATCCGGTGATCGGACGTGATGAAGAGATCCGTCGCACCATTCAGATTCTCAGTCGCCGCACGAAGAACAACCCGGTGTTGATCGGTGAACCGGGCGTTGGCAAAACAGCGATCGTTGAAGGGCTGGCCCAGCGCATCGTCAATGGTGACGTGCCGCAGGCTTTGCAGAATCGACAGCTGATCGCCCTCGACATGGGCGCCCTGATCGCTGGGGCCAAGTACCGCGGTGAATTCGAAGAACGGCTCAAAGCGGTGCTCAAGGAGGTGACGGCCTCCGATGGGCAGATCGTGCTG
>JBGKDR010000103.1:0-6697 GCA_042954225.1 Parasynechococcus sp. | reverse complement strand
GTGGTGTTGTCTTCAACCCGGGCCTGGTTGCCCATGCAGAGGGAACAACCCGGCATCTCCATGCGGGATCCCGCAGCTTCGAAGGTGGCGTAGTAGCCCTCGGCCTTGAGGGTGTCCTCATCCATTCGGGTGGGGGGACACACCCAGAGGCGCGCTTTGTTGGCGCCGGCACCCTCCAGCACCTTGGCCGCGGCGCGGTAATGGCCGATGTTGGTCATGCAGGAGCCGATGAAGACCTCCTGCACCGGATCCCCGGCCACCTCACTCAGCAGCTTCACGTTGTCGGGGTCATTGGGGCAGGCCACCACCGGTTCTGTGAGCTCGTCGAGGTTGATCTCGAGCACCTCGGCGTACTCCGCATCGTTGTCAGCCGACATCAGCTGTGGGTTGGCCAGCCAGTCCTCCATGGCCTTGATCCGTCGGGCCAGGGTGCGGGCATCGCTGTAGCCGCGGGCGATCATGTTCTTGAGCAGCGCCACATTGCTGCGCAGGTATTCGCTGACCGTGTCCTCGGAAAGCTTGATTGTGCAGCCGGCGCAGGAGCGCTCGGCGCTGGCATCGGTGAGTTCGAACGCCTGCTCCAGCTTGAGGTCGGGCAGACCTTCGATTTCCATGATCCGGCCGTTGAACAGGTTTTTCTTGTTGGCCTTCTCAACGGTGAGCAGTCCCCGCTGAATCGCGACCCAGGGGATGGCATTGACCACATCCCGGAGTGTGACGCCCGGCTGCAGGGATCCGCTGAAGCGCACCAGCACCGATTCCGGCATGTCCAGCGGCATGGCGCCGATGGCGGCGGCGAAGGCGACAACCCCCGAGCCGCCAGGGAAGGAAATGCCCAGGGGGAAGCGGGTATGGCTGTCACCACCGGTGCCGACGGTGTCGGGGAGAAGCATCCGGTTCAACCAGCTGTGGATGATCCCGTCTCCGGGGCGCAACGCCACGCCACCGCGCTGGGCGAAGAAGTCCGGAAGATCCTTCTGGGTCTGCAGGTCCACCGGCTTGGGGTAGGCCGCGGTGTGGCAGAAGCTCTGCATCACCAGGTCGGAGGAGAAGCCCAGGCAGGCCAGCTCCTTCATTTCATCGCGCGTCATCGGGCCGGTCGTGTCCTGGGAGCCGACGGTGGTCATCAGCGGCTCGCAGCTGGTGCCGGGACGGACACCCGGCAGACCGCAGGCCTTACCGACCATTTTCTGAGCCAAGGTGAAGCCCTTGCCAGTGTCCGCCGGTGCGGACGGACGGATGAACAGCTCGGAGGGAGTGAGCCCGAGCTTGGTGCGCACCTTGTCGGTGAGGGCCCGGCCGATCATCAGGGGGATCCGGCCACCGGCCCGCACCTCGTCGCTGATCGTGCTGGGCTTGAGATCGAAGCGACTGACCACTGCACCGTCGCGTTCGATCGTGCCGGCGTAGGGCCGAATGGTGATCACATCACCAGTCTTCAGATCGGTGACATCGCATTCGATCGGCAGGGCGCCGGAGTCTTCCGCCGTGTTGAAAAAGATCGGGGCGATCTTGCCGCCGAGGATCACACCACCGGCCCGCTTGTTGGGCACATGGGGAATGTCATCACCGGTGTGCCAGAGCACCGAGTTGATTGCGCTTTTGCGGGAGCTGCCGGTGCCGACCACATCGCCGACATAGGCCACGGGATGCCCCTTCTCCTTCAGGGACGCGATGGTCTTCAGACCCTCAGGATCCCTGGTTTCCAGCATGGCCAGCGCATGGAGCGGAATGTCCGGCCGCGTCGTGGCGTGGGTGGCGGGGGAGAGGTCGTCAGTGTTGGTCTCACCGTCGACCTTGAACACGGTCACGGTGATGCTGTCGGGCATCTCCGGACGGCCCGTGAACCACTCCGCTGCGGCCCAGCTGTCCACCACCTGTTTGGCGAAGCGGTTGTCAGCCGCCAGGTCCATCACCTCGTTGAAGGCGTCGTAAACGAGCAGGGTGCGGCTCAATCCTTCTGCCGCACAGCCGGCCAGGTCCGCGTCGTTGTGCTTCAGCAGCTCGATCAGCGCCGCCACGTTGTATCCACCCACCATCGTTCCGAGCAGGCGTGTGGCCTCCAGTGGTGAGACCAAAGGACTGCTGACCTCGCCTTGGGCGACGGCACTCAGCCATGTGGCTTTCACATAAGCCGCTTCATCCACGCCCGGAGGGATCCGTTCGCTGAGCAGGTGCAGCAGAGTCTCCTCTTCCCCGGCAGGGGGGGTCTGCAGCAGTTCGGTCAGGCCTTTGGTCTGCTCGGCATTCAGCGGCAGCGCAGGAACACCCTGGGCTTCCCGTTCGGCGGCCAGCTCGCGATAGGCGCTCAGCATGCGGATGAATGTGCGGGGCAGACCACCATTCTTCCGGACCGTGTCTGTTGCATGTGAGCAAGGTGCGTAGCCTTGGGCGAATCACGCCCTTGGTCATGGTCGCCACCTCGGATCTGCATGTGGTGGAGACACGCCCTCTTGTCGCTCCTGCGCTGCTGCATCAGGATCTGCCGATCGATGCGGCAGCCACCCAGACCGTGGCCTCGGCCCGACAGCGCATTCAGGCGATCCTTCGGGGGGATGACCAGCGTCTGCTGGTGGTGGTGGGTCCCTGCTCCGTGCATGACGTGTCGGCGGCCCGGGAGTACGCCGAGCGACTGGCTCCGATCCGCGAGCGTCTGAAGGATCACCTTGAAGTGGTGATGCGGGTCTATTTCGAAAAGCCGCGCACCACTGTCGGCTGGAAGGGGTTGATCAATGACCCCCATCTGGACGGCTCCTACGACATCAACACTGGTCTCCGCCGGGCACGCGGTCTGCTGCTGGATCTGGCGCGGGAAGGCATGCCTGCTGCGACCGAGCTTCTGGATCCGGTCGTGCCCCAGTACATCGCCGATCTGATCAGCTGGACGGCCATCGGTGCCCGCACCACAGAAAGTCAGACCCACCGCGAGATGGCCTCAGGGCTCTCGATGCCGATCGGCTACAAGAACGGAACGGATGGCAGCGCCAGCATCGCGATCAATGCCATGCAGGCGGCCTCCAAGCCTCACCACTTCCTTGGCATCAACCGCGATGGCCATGCCTCGATCGTGAGTACCACCGGAAATCCGGATGGCCATCTGGTTCTGCGGGGCGGAAATAGCGGCAGCAACTATCACCTTGAGGCTGTGGAAGCAGCGGCGGCGCAGCTCAGCAAAGCCGGCCTCAGCGCCAGGTTGATGGTGGATTGCAGCCACGCCAATTCCAACAAGGACTTTCGCCGTCAGGCCGATGTTCTGGCCAGCGTTGCCGATCAGCTGCGTGCCGGCTCAAACCTGCTGATGGGCGTGATGATTGAAAGCCATCTGGTGGAAGGGAACCAGAAACTGACGGCTGATCTCTCCAAGCTGACCTATGGCCAGAGCATCACCGATGCCTGCATCAGCCTGGAAACCACTGAAACCCTGCTCAACAACCTTGCAGAAGCTGTGGCGGCCAATCGTCAGCTGCTTCCGGCCTGATTGGCTGGCGTGATTAGCACTCTCCAGTCCTGAGTGCTAATCAGGTTGCACAAATGACGCTTGGTTTCTGTCTGCAACGCCCTGATCGTGGTGAACAGTTTTCAGGTGTGATCTCTATACGTTGACGAGGTGAAGTGTGGAGATGTGTCGTGGTCTTTCTGCATTTTTTTGGCTTCGGAAACACCCTCAGACAATTTGAGTTGGAGCAATTCACCGGTTTGACTGTTGCGGGTTTTCGACCCCTTGTTCTGGACGACATTCTTGCCTGGTCTCAGCATGTTGCTGATCAGCATCACTGGGATGTTGAGCATCTTCAGGAGACGGTGATTCAGAGTTGGATGGATCGTGCTGATCAGATCAGCACCTGGCAGAAACAACTCACGGTCTGTCCAGAGGATGTCGCCCTTGTGGCTGGACTGGGCAGCCAGGGTGACTGGGGTCGCCATTGGGAATCGATGTTGCGGCTCAGCTGACGAACCCTGCCCAGAGCAACCCCACAACCAGTGGCACGGTCAGGTTGTCGCAGCCGTTGATGCTGATCTGTTCCAGTCCAGTGGCCACAGCGGCCAGAATCAAGGTGATTGACAGCGTGGAGCCCGCTGCGCTCCATAGGCCCAGGCTGTTCAGCACAACGGCGGAAACAATGGCCATGGTGAGTGTCCCCACGACCGATTTGGTCTGGCCGAACACCGTCCAGCGCGGTGACTGAATCGCCCGCCCGAGCAGGCCCGCGAAACCATCTCCCCAGGCCATCACCAGGACTCCGGCACACACGGCATCGGCACGGTCGGGCCAGAACAGCATCAGCAACCCCGTGATGGCCGCGGCGTAGGCAATGGTGCCGATACTGGGCCGATCGACATCTTCCATCGCTGCGAGCCAGCGCCAGCGGTGGTTGCAGGCGATCAGAAGCGTCACGAGGCCAGCGAAGCCCAGTGCCAGCGGCCTGGTCACTCCGAAGCCCCAGGCCATGGGCAGAACGGTCCCCGTTCCGATGTGAACGATCTTGCGGCTGAGCTCCCGTTGCTCAGGCCAGCGCTGGCGGCAGAGGACTGCCGCCAGCAGGATGAATGCCAGCCACAGCGCGATCAGGGCTGGGCCAAGCAGGTTGTTCAACAACGGGTCAGGCGGCCTGCTGATGGTTGGTCATCATCCTCAGCTTGAGGATCGCCTTGGATTCCAGCTGGCGGACCCGTTCACGGGAGACATTGATCTGACGGCCGATCTCCGCCAGTGTCATCGGTTCTTCACCGTTGAGTCCGAAGCGCAGTTTCAGGATCTTCTGCTCGCGTTCGTTGAGTTGGGACAGCCAGCCGCCGAGATGTTCCTTCTGAATGCTGCGATCCATCCCCTCCATGGAATCTTCCCCATTGGGATCGGGAATGAGTTCACCCAGCGTGCTGCGGTCCTCTTCGCCACGGGCATGGGCATCGAGTGATGCACAGGGCGCGCTTTGTGAGATCAGGTCCTCAAGCTCACGGGGTTCGATTCCCATGGCATGGGCCAGTTCCAGTCGATTCGGTTGCCGACCGAATCGATGGGACAGTTCCCGCGAGATGCGGCGCATCTTGGACAGCTTCTCGCTGATGTGGATGGGCAGCCTGATCGTCCGAGCGCTGTTGTCGATGGCTCGGGTCATGCCCTGGCGGATCCACCAGTAGGCATAGGTTGAAAACTTGTATCCCATCGCGGGATCGAACTTGTCGACGGCACGTTCGAGACCGATGGCACCTTCCTGAACCAGATCCAGCAGTTCCAGACCCTGGTTCTGATATTTCTTGGCGACGCTGACGACCAGGCGCAGATTGGCCGCCATCATCCGGTCGCGAGCCCGTTGCCCCATCCGGATCTTGTGGCGTTGGCGGGGCGTCCGTTCGTCCTCGGGCAGCTCCTTCAGCTGCTTCATCTCCTGGACGTGGTGCGCCAGCTCGATCTCTTCAGCTGGTGTCAGCAGCGGAACGCGTCCAATGGAGCTCAGATAAAAACCGATCGAGTCGGTGGCGAGACGCCCAGACTGTCGCGACGATGAGCGGCGGCCGCTTTTCGGCAGCGCAGGTTGCTTCCGCTGAGGCTTGCTGGCCCCAGCAGAAGGCTCCAGAGGGATCCCCATCACCCTGGTCTCCTGAATCAGATTTGCGATGAAATTAGCATCACTGCTTGCGGTGCAAGTTTTGACAAACCAAAAGTATTCAGCTTCAGGTAAAGGAAGATTGAGACCCTTTCTTTTCTGTTTTATAGATAACAAAATTCTGAAGAAGTCCAGCTCTTGGCTGTAGTCCTTGGTACAGCGACGCGTGTCCTGCTGTGCTGTCAGTCGGGGGTGTCCATGCCAAGGGCCCATTCGCGGATCAGGGCCATCTGGGCATGGCGGACCGGTTCGCCTTCGGTGGGGCGACGCGCTGAGAAATGACCATCGCTGTGCATGTCCCAGGACCCGTGATTGTCGCTGAGATAAAGGTCGAGCAAACGTTCCAGCTTTTCTCGTAGTGGGGGATCGTCAACCGGTGTGACCGCTTCAACGCGGCGGTCGAGATTGCGTGACATCCAGTCGGCGCTGCCGATGAAGACCTCCGCGTCGCCACCGTTGTGGAACCAGAAGATGCGGGAGTGTTCGAGGAACTGGCCAATGATGCTGATCACCGTGATGGTCTCGCTGAGACCTTCTCGACCGGGAATCAGGCTGCACATGCCCCGGATGATCAGTTCGATCTGCACGCCTGCCTGGGACGCTTCGTAGAGCAGGGCGATGATCTTTGGATCCACCAGTGAGTTCATCTTGGCCTTGATCCGGCCTGGTCGACCGGCTCGGGCATGGTCGATCTCGCGACGAATCAGGGCTTCCATGCCTTTGCGCAGGGTCACCGGAGCGACCAGCAGGCGACGGAAGTCCTGTTGTTTGGAAAATCCTGTGAGGTAATTGAACAGCTCAACAAGGTCCTGGCCCAACTCAGGTCGTGCAGATAACAGGCCGAGATCGGTGTACAGCTTTGAGGTCTTGGAGTTGTAATTCCCTGTGCCGATGTGCACGTAGCTCTGAAGTTTTTCCCCTTCCTTGCGGACAACCAGAACGATTTTTGTGTGTGTCTTCAGCCCGAGGACTCCATAGACCACATGAACACCGGACCGTTCCAGTTGTTTGGCCCATTGAATGTTGTTGTCTTCGTCAAAGCGGGCCTTGAGTTCCACCAGTGCCATCACCTGTTTGCCGTTTTCAGCGGC
>JBGKDR010000102.1:0-1742 GCA_042954225.1 Parasynechococcus sp. | reverse complement strand
TGGACGAGTCGAGACAACGGCCCGATGCACCGCTAGCAGGGCATGAACGCTTCTACTCAGACAACAACTCCTGTCTGCGTCGGAGTGTGTGGGAGCAACATCCACTCCCCGATGTTGTCTACGGAGAGGATCAACTCTGGGCCAGCTCCATTCTCCGACTGGGCTACAAAAAGGCCTATGCGGCCAATGCCGTGGTGCACCATTCCCATGAATACAACTTCCGCGACACACTGATCCGTGCCAACACGGAATGGCACTTTTTCAGGGAGCACCTCAAGGAAAAGCTCCCCTGCTCAAAAAAAGAGGTTCTGGCGATGGTGGAGCAATCCTGTCTCAACGATAAAAAAGCCGTCGGTCTGTATCCGGATATCAGTAATGAGCAGCTGAAACAACGTCGACGCCTGCATTTCGCACGGGCCTGTGGCTATTACCTGGCCGGAAAGGGAAAAGGATCAATCCGGCCGTAAGTGCTGGAGCGATGCGATCAATCCCGTCTCATCGCAGCCAGCACAAATCCACCGACACCCCAAGCGATCACAATGATGCCGATGGAGCCAAGGAAGGCTTGCCAGCGCCAGTTGGGATCCGGGGTGACCGGCAACTGAGGCTGATTCAGCATCACGACAAACTTGAGCTGACGTTGGCTTTCGCGGCGACTGTTGTCAGCAGCCAAACGGGCAGCCTGCAGGGAATTGGCTGCGAATTCGACATCGGATCGCAGTGAAGTGGCTTGCGCTGCCAGACGGTTGAGATCGCGACCGTTTTCGCTCACGGCCTTCTGCCGCTCCTCACGGATCTGCCGCTCCAGTTCCCGAACCTGGTCAGCAATGAAGGCAACCTCAGGTGCATCGGGGTCGCGGTATTGACGACGGAGGGTCGCTTCTTCCACCTTCAAGTCAACAAGCCTGGACTCCAACTGGGAGATAAACGAGCTGGTGGCTTCCTGTTCCGTCTCAGGATTGAGTTGACCGTATTGATCCTGAAAGAGCTCGAGTTTTTTTGTCGCCGCCCGAAGATTCTCTTCGGCCAACTTGACTTCTTTCTGAGCAAAGAGATTCTGATCAGCACTGATCGACTGATTGACTTCATTCACGAAACGGCGTGATTGAAGCAACAACGATTGATTGAGCTCAAGGGCCTGCTCGGGCGTAAAGCCAGATGTGGTCACAATCACCGAACCACTCAACGGCTGCGGAGCCACACTGAGCTGCTTGCGATAGAAATTCAGCTGAGCAGGCTGCGAACTTCCGCTTGGCAGACCACTGAACAGATCAGGGAACGAGGGTTGATACAGCTGTTCAAGCTGGGACGCCTCTGGATAGAGTCTATTTTTGACATCAGCAGATCCCAGATACACCTGCAGATATTGACCATCGACAAGAGAGGTCAGGACCTGCGGGGCGGCGGCCGCACCGAGAACCGCTGAAGATGATGTGTTGAGAGGGATTGCCTGCTGAATCACAAACTCAGAGACGGCCGTATAACGATCACGACCGATTCCAAAGCAATAGAGGGCTGATGTGGCCAGAAACAGTGAAACGAGCACACGCGGCTTCGTCAGCGTGCGCAATCGGCTTCTCCAATCCTGCTCAGCAAAGTGTGTGGCATAGGCCAGCAACGAGGCTCTGGTGATCCCCAAGGAATCGGGAGCTGCGGATGATGTGGTCTGGGGCTTGAAGGACTGGCTGGCCATTGGAATGCAAAAACGTGGGCGGTTCAACAACAGAGACCTGGAATCAGGG
>JBGKDR010000101.1:0-1084 GCA_042954225.1 Parasynechococcus sp. | reverse complement strand
CGGCTGCCAATTCGTGTTCACCTTCAAGCAACAGCAGCGAGCGCAATTCCAGAACACCATCCAGATCCATGGAGGTGGAATGGTTGATCAGACTGCGGGCTGAGCAACGGGCAAGAACCAGCGGGAGGCTCATGGGCATAGGAACACCCTGGCCTGACCAGCCAACAAAGCATCTGGCTCTTCGCCTTTTCGGCTGATTTGGCGGATTCTGGTGTTGCCGCCGGCTAAGGGACGATCAGCTCAAGTGGTCCAACACGGCCGAGAAATTCATGCCCGCCTTGATGTAGCCAACCACCGCAAGAGCCAGGGTGAGCCCGATGAGGAGCAGCACAGAGATGGACAACTTGATGGCATCGGACTGGGAAGGTTCAGACACAAAGCGTCCCTGCGTCGCACGCAATGTAGCTTCATTGCACTGTGCGCTCATGGGGTCTCAGGCCAACGGGAGAGCCTGAGCCAGAACCGTGGTCAAGGCGGTGTCCACACTGAGGATGCGTTGTCCAAGGTGGACGCGCTGAGCAACGACAGCTTCCGCCAAGGCAAGTTCGAACGGCACAAAGCCTCCCTCCGGGCCGATCATCACGACGGCGGGTTGGCCGGCAACAGACGACAGGGCAATCGAACCAGCCTGATCGGCGATCCAGCAGGGGCGACCAGCACAGAGATCCTTCAATTCATCTTCCACGAATGGACGGAAACGCCGATGCTGCGACACCACGGGAAGGATGGTGTCCATGGATCGCTCCATTCCTGCGAACAGTGCTGCGTTGATCTTGTCGGGATGCAACAAGGGGGACTGCCAATAACTTTTTTCGACGCGAGCCGTATTGATCAGGTGGAGGTGGTGAACACCGAATTCAGCGACCCAACGAAAAATCCGACGCAGCATTTTCGGCCGCGGTAACGCCAGGATCAGATCGAAACGATGGCGTGGCGATGCTGGTGTGGTCAGCTCTGTTGTGATCAGAACGCCTTGGTCGTCAAGGCGGTCCACCAATGCTGTTCCCTTCAACCCACCGACACGGCCCACCCGCAATTGGTCCCCCTTGTTCGCCCTCAGGACCTGACGGATATGGACAGCACG
>JBGKDR010000100.1:0-3462 GCA_042954225.1 Parasynechococcus sp. | reverse complement strand
TGGCCAGCGGGCAATACGCGAACCCGAGAGACCAGCCTGAAGTGGTTGCAGGAGGTCTGGTCTGTTCTGGAACCGGTGTTTCCGGGGATCCATCTCGCCCAGCTGCACGATCACCTGCCGTGGCACCAGCGGGAGTTGACGCTGGCCTTCGGCCGCTGGCTGCCGCAGCTCAGGGCGCTGAAGCAGGAGCTCGATCCCGATGGCAACCTGCCGGCCCTTTGATCTACGGTCGCGACTCCGATGGCAACGGTGATGGCGCAGCGATCCAGTCCTTCCTTGGTGAGCCAATGGTTCTCCAACCCCAGTAAGGACGTCCTGTCCGGACTGGTGGTGGCCTTCGCCATGATCCCGGAGGCGATCGCCTTCTCCGGCATTGCCGGTGTCGACCCGAAGGTGGGATTGTTCGGCGCCTTCTGTCTGTCGCTGACCATCGCCGTTGTCGGTGGCCGCATGGCGATGATCACCTCAGCCACTGGATCAACGGCGTTGTTGATGACAGGTCTTGTGGCCACCGGGGAAGCAAGGGGTCCCGGACTTGGCGTTCAGTACCTGATGGTCGCCGGACTGGTCACCGGTCTGCTGCAGATCGCCTGGGGATACCTGCGCCTGGCGTACCAGATGCGCTTTGTGCCGCAGGGCGTCCTCAGCGGTTTCGTCAATGCCCTTGCCCTGCTGATTTTTCAAGCGCAGTTGCCCCAATTGGGACTCGATCTCCACGGCGGAGATGCGGAGCATGCCTCCAATCTGCTCCCGCACGGCGGACAGATCCCTGTGGTCTGGAGTCTGGTGCTGCTCGGTCTGGTGATCATCTACGGCCTGCCCCGCCTGACCCGAGTGGTGCCGTCTCAACTGGTGGCCATCATCGTGCTCACGGCCATCAGTGTCGGGTTCAGCTTCGAGATCCCCACGGTCAGCAGCCTGGGCACACTGCCCGATGGTCTGCCCAGCTTCAGCAATCCCTTCGGAGCTGGGGGAGTGCCCTTCAATCTGGACACCCTGGGCCTGGTTCTCCCCACGGCCCTGGCGATCTCGCTTGTGGGTCTGATGGAAACCTTCCTGACCCAGGACATTCTTGACGACAAGACGGACACCACCACCAACAAAAACACTGAAGCCAGAGGTCAGGGCATCGCCAACATCGTCTCGTCGATGTTCGGTGGAATGGCCGGCTGCGCCCTGGTCGGTCAGTCGGTCATGAACGTGGACAACGGTGGACGGACCCGACTGTCCACCCTGTTCTCTGGAGTCAGCCTGCTGGCCATGATCCTGCTGGCTGGTCCGTGGCTGAAACAGATCCCCATGGCCGCTCTGGTGGCGGTGATGATCAGCATTGCCGTCAGTACGGCAGACATCAACGGTCTGCGCAACTTGCGGAAGATCCCCAAGAGCGACACCTCGGTGATGCTGATGACCTTCGCGGTGACCATGCTCACAACGCCGCACAACCTGGCCCTCGGTGTGCTGGCTGGCGTTGCCCTGGCCGGGATCCTCTTCAGCCGCAAGGTGGCCAAGGTGATCAAGGTCGAGACCATCGACATCAGCGAGCAGGAACGTCACTACCGGGTGACCGGCCAGCTGTTCTTCGTCAGCAAGATCTACTTCACGCAGGGCTTTGATCTGCACGACCACCCAGAACGGATCACGATCGATCTCTCTGCGGCCCACATCTGGGATCAGAGCGGTGTGGCGGCCCTCGACCAGATCATCAGGAAATTCCGCAACGGCGGCTCCGAGGTTGAGGTGGTGGGTCTCAACGACGAAAGCCTCAACCTGTTCGAACGCATCGGTGGTCAGGAGTCAGCACACGCCTGATCAGACGACGGCGCACTAAAGGGTCTGGTCCAGCTGATACAGCAGGGCCAGACATGAAGTCATGTCGGAACGCATGTTCAGCAGCCGCGTCTGAATCTGGGCATCCCCTGGGTTGAGCTGCACATAGCGGAGGGTGACGTCGTTGCCGATGCTCATCAGCAGACACAAGGTCTCAAGGTCGCCGCTGTTAGAGGCACGATCCTTCGCACCATCCACCAGCACCTTCAGCAACGACATCTTGTTGTTGTAGGCCTGACGGTCGCCCTCCTCCCAGGCCAGAGCGGGTGACACCGTCAGACCGAGCAGAACAGCTGTAATCCAGGGCACGACGGCCCGCATCGAAGAGCGATCAGGTCGGCTCAAGTTAGTGGGGTTTCACAACCCTGACTGGAGATCTGGGACAATCCAGCCGATCCGTCCCAATGCTGATGATCCGATTCAGTCGCTCTCTTCTGATCGGAGCTCTGGCCAGTGTTGCCGGATTGCTCGGTGGATGTGCGTCCCTCAATGACCTCGACAGCTCAAGACTGACCCTGGTTCAGCAGCGGGGGGAGTTGCTGTGCGGGGTCAGCGGCAAGATTCCTGGATTCAGCTTCCTCAGTCCTGAAGGCCGCTACACCGGACTGGACGTCGATGTCTGCCATGCCATGGCAGCGGCATTCCTCGGGGATCCCAGCAAAGTTCAGTTTCGTCAGCTGACAGCGCCGGAACGGTTCACCGCACTTCGCTCCGGTGAAATCGATCTGCTGTCTCGAAACACCACCCACACCCTCAGCCGTGATTCGAGCGGGGGCAATGGCCTGAGTGTCGGACCAGTGGTCTTCCATGACGGCCAAGGATTGATCGCCCCTGTGGCAAGCGGGATTCGCGAGTTGGCCGACCTGCGTGACAAGCCGATCTGCGTGGGGTCAGGAACCACCACGGAACAGAACCTCAACGATGCCTTCGCCGCTGCGGGGCTTCCCTACACACCGATCAAGTACCAGGATCTCAACCAGGTGGTGGGCGGATACCTGCAGGGCCGTTGCGCAGCCATGACCTCAGACCGGTCCCAGCTGGCTGCTGCCCAGTCCGGATTCGCCAACCCCGGTGACCACGTGATCCTGGACGCGCGTCTGAGCAAGGAACCCTTGGCCCCGGCTGTGGTCGGCGGCGATCAGCAGATGGCCGATGCCATGACCTGGGTGGTCTATGCCCTGATCGAGGCGGAAGAACGCGGCATCACCCAAGCCAATGTTGAGGCCAAGCTGGAGACGGCGAAAGCCGATCCAACCCAGGCCTCCCTGCGCCGCTTCCTGGGAATTGATGGTGGGCTGGGGAGCAAGCTGGGCCTGCCCGATGACTTCGTGGTGCAGGTGATTAAGGCCACTGGCAATTACGGGGAGATCTACGACCGCCATCTCGGGGCGGACAGCGCAGTGACCATTCCCCGCGGTGCCAACCGACTTGCGGATGATGGCGGTCTGATGATCGCCCCGCCGTTCACCTGATGAGGCGTCAGTCCCTCCTGATCCAACTCGGCGTCGGCGCAGTGCTGATGGCGGGACTGGGCGTTCTGATCAACAACCTCACGGTCAATCTGATCCGCACTGGGATTGACCTCGGTTTCGACTGGTTGAAGCAGCCCGCCGGCTTCGCGCTTGCCGAAAC
>JBGKDR010000099.1:0-2929 GCA_042954225.1 Parasynechococcus sp. | reverse complement strand
CACCGTCGCCAAAGCAGGTGGTCAACGGCAGCAGGCCCAGACCGGCGATGGCAGCGGATGACGCGTCACCCTCAAGGCCATTGGGGTCGATGAGTTGGTGGCCCAGTAGCTGCATGCCGCCGCAGATCCCCAGCAGGCTTCCGCCAGCGGCGCCGTAGCTCTGGAGCTGCTGGCCCAGGCCGCTGCTCTGGAGCGCCTGAAGATCCCGCAGTGTCTGCTTGCTGCCTGGCAGGATCACGGCATCCGGTTCACCGAGGTTGTCCCCGGGGCTGACCCAGCGCAGTCGCACGCTGGCTTCGGCTTCGAGGGGGTCGAGGTCAGAGAAATTGCTCAGGGATGGCAGCCGCAGCACGGCGATCTCCAGATCGCAGCGCCCACGCTTGGGACGACGTTCCAGCAGATCCAGGGAATCCTCGGGCGGGAACAGCTCATTGAGCCAGGGCATCACCCCAAGCACGGGAATGCCGGTGTGTTGTTCCAGCCAGACCCGCCCTTCATCAAACAGCTCGCGCCTGCCGCGGAAGCGGTTGATCAACACACCTTTGATCAACGGTCGTTCCACTGGGCGAAGCAGTGCCAGGGTGCCCACGATCTGCGCGAACACCCCACCGCGTTCGATGTCCGCCACCAGGATGCAGTGGGCCCTGAGGTACTGGGCCAGACGCAGATTGGTCAGGTCCCGCCGCTGCAAATTGACCTCGACGGGACTGCCGGCTCCCTCCAACACCAGCCGCCCCTCGGGCCAGCGTTGCTGCAGCTCGTCCAAGCCATGGCGGATCGCCTGCCAGCCCGGGCGGAACCAGTCGCGGTAGTAGTGCTCAGCGCGGGCGATCCCGGCGGTCCGACCGCTGTGGATCACTTCGCTGGTGCTGTCTCCCCGTGGCTTGAGCAGCACGGGGTTCATCGCTGCGCAGGGTTCCAGGCCGGCGGCCCAGGCCTGCATCGCCTGGGAATAGGCCATTTCATGGCCGCTGGCGTCCACCCAGGCGTTGTTGCTCATGTTCTGCCCCTTGAACGGCAAGGGCTGTTCGCCCCGACGTCGCAACACCCGGCAGAGGGCAGCTGTCATGAGGGATTTCCCCGCTCCACTGGAGGTGCCCAGCACCATCAGGGGCCGTGTCGTCGGGCGCATGGCGTTAGCGGGGCCAGGCGCGGCGCAGTGTGTTGCGCAGCTGATCAATGGGGCTGGCTCCGTTGCTGAGCAGGTCCGGGTCGGCGTCGAGCAGCTGCCGGCCCCGAGGGGTGAGCCGGAAACGACTGGTCAGGCCCTGGCCATCGACTTCCCGACGCAGCACACCCACGCTGATCAGCCAGAGCAGATGATCCTCGAGCGCCTCGGGATGGCGGGGCCACTGCAGGGCCCGTTGATAGCGATCACGCCGCTGCCAGAGGCCTGCGGCATCGATGCCCTGCTGTTGCAGGTCTCGGTAGAGAGCCGTGGCAAACGGCAGGCAGCGCATGGCTCGGCGGGCACGTCGGTGACTGCGCTGGTCGAGCAGATCAATGGGGTCAGCGATGGCAGAGCTCCCGTCCCTGGCAGCCTACGGAGTGTTCTCCGGGGTTGTGTTCACTGTGCTGCTCCTGGCTTCGGCATCACCGGCCCGACGTCGTCTGCTCGAGCAGGCCGGCATTCCCCATCGCACCAGGGTGAGTGGCGTGGATGAGGACCGCATCCATCACCCGGATCCCGCTCAATTGGTGCAGCTGCTCGCGCAGGCCAAGGCGCAGGCGGTGCTTGAGAGCCTCGATCCAAGCGCAGATGCAGACATCACGGCGGTGCTGGGTTGTGACTCTGTGCTGGTGTTTGAGGGCGAGGTGTTCGGCAAACCGGAGGATGCCGCCATGGCCTCCGCCCGCTGGTCGCGGATGGCCGGCCGCCGTGGAGACCTGCTGACCGGCCACTGTCTGTTGCAACCCGGCGGTGATGGGGCGTTGGCCTGCATCCGCACGGGGATCGCCTTTGCTCCGTTGACCCCCGCTGAAATCGAGGCCTATGTCGCGACCGGCGAGCCGATGAACTGCGCCGGGGGATTTGCCCTTGAGGGCCGTGGTGGCTTGTGTATCGATGCTCTTGAGGGGTGTTATTCCAATGTGATCGGCCTGAGCCTGCCCTGGTTGCGGCCGATGCTTCCGCTGGTTGTGTGAACGACGCGGGCAGAACTGTTCATTTTGCGTAGTTTGAACTTTCAAGCTCTGCCCAGCCGTGACCGTCCTGTCTCCCGGTGCCTTCGAGGATCTCCTGGCCGGTGTCCCCCAGCAGGGTGCGTCGCTTGAGGCGATCTGTGCCGCTGCCAAGGGGGCGGGTGCCGTCCTCTCTGTCGACGACCTCAACGCGGCGGCGACGTCCCATCACCTGGATCTGGGCAGCCTGAGCAAAACGCAGTGGCGGCTGCTGCTGGCCCTGCAACTCGGGGACCATCAGGTCAAGGCCACGGAAGCCTTTGGCTTGCTCGATGCCGATGGGGATGGTTGGGTCGCACTGACAGCACTGGCCCGCGTCAGTCGCCTGTTCGAGGTTTCTGAGCAAACGGCTGAGGCCATCAGCATCGAGTTGGCCCAGGACGGTTCAGAGCAGATTCAGCTCGATCGCCTGCTGGCCTATCTGCCGGAACGCTTCGATGCCCATCCCCGGGCGTACTCCGGTCAGCATCGCGGCGTCGGTTCCCGAGCCCCCTCGCCGCATTCCACGCCAGGACAATCGTCGGCGGCTCTGGATCACCAGCAGTTGCAGGGCACCTCTCCGCTGCAGATGCAGATCGGTTTTTTCCGGTTGTTGCAGGGGGCTGCCTACAGAAGTTTCCGAGAGAGTTATTCCGCCAATTCGGAGACCCATCTCCGCGCCTACGACCTGCCGTACACGATTCCGGACTTTGTTCGCTTCGTGAATGCTGCGATCGACCTGTATCTCTCCTTGGGCATTGTTGAGCCG
>JBGKDR010000098.1:0-1084 GCA_042954225.1 Parasynechococcus sp. | reverse complement strand
GTGCTGGCCGCCGGCAGCATCACAGGCGGCATCGTGCTGCAACGCAACAGCGAACGCTTCAGCCGCCGCCCCTTTCTGACCCTGGGGGGCTTCGGGTTGATCACGGCGGTGGCCCAGTTGGGCATGGCGCTCACCCCAGGGGTGGGAATCAGCCTGGCCATGGCCTTCCTGATCGGCGCCGGCACCGCTGGGTTGCTGAGCAGTTGCAACCTGATCACCCAGGTGGGCTCTGATCAGGTGATGCGGGGCCGGATGGCTGGCTTGAGTCAGATCGCCTTCCTCGGCGGCGGCGGCATCAGCGGTTTGGCTGTAGCCCTGCTGGTGATGGCCACCAACCTGCCCACAGCCTTTGCCCTCAGCGGCGGTTTGAGCATTGCCATCGCCCTGCTGTGGATGCAGCGGCGCGGCTCGCGGTTGCTCGAACCGATCAGATCAGCTTGACGCCCTTGAGGAGTTTGGTGAGCACGAAGGCGGTGACCAGACCGGTGCCAACCAGGCCGAGATAGATGCCAACGCCCATGTGCAAGTAAGGAGGTGACCACTATTAGATCAGAGATCGGGTGAGATCTCCGCTGTTACCGATAGGGTTTGTCAAACAAACGCGTTTTCAATAAACCCGACTAGCTGCCGGGCTGACCGGACGTTCTTCCACCAAGCCCGAACCGATGCGCACCCTCTTCATTTATCCCGAGTTCCCGAAGACCTTCTGGAGCTACGAAAAGATTCTGGAACTGGTGAACCGCAAGGTGCTGCTGCCGCCGTTGGGAATGGTGACGGTGGCGGCCCTGCTTCCCCAGAGCTGGGAGATGAAGCTGGTGGACCGCAACGTGCGGGAGGTGACCGAGGAGGAGTGGGGCTGGGCCGAGCTGGTGATCATTTCCGGGATGATCGTCCAGAAAGACGACATGGCTGTGCAGATCGGCAAGGCCAAGCAGAGAGGCCTGCCGGTGGCCGTGGGCGGGCCCTTCGCCAGTTCCACCCCCGATGCACCGGAACTCGACCTGGCGGATTTCAAGATCCTCGATGAGGGTGAGATCACCCTGCCGATGTTCATCGACGCCCTGGAACGGGGGGAGACCAGTGG
>JBGKDR010000097.1:0-1964 GCA_042954225.1 Parasynechococcus sp. | reverse complement strand
TGGCAGATGCGACCCTGTCGCTGCGTGACTTGTTTTTGATCCGGCCATGACCATTGCTCTGTTGATCGCGTTGGGTGGCTCTTTGGTTGCAATGGCTGTCATCGTCAAGAAACTCGAGCAAAACTGAGCGCATTGCCTGGACGGCATTCGATGCCGCGTTTTCTGTCGTGACATCACGTCTGTCCGCTGCCGCTGTTGCACTGGTTCTTGCGTCTTGGGCCTGTCCCCTCGGGGCAAAGCCGCTCAACGTCGGCTTGACCGGCGAAGCCCCGTTTGTGATCAGAAACGGGCAGCTCCAGGAAGGGATCAGCCTGGATGTCTGGACGTCCTTTGCCTCGGACAACGACCTTGAGTACAGGTTGATTCCCCAGTCCAATCCAGAGCAGGGACTTGAGGCTGTGGAGCAGGGGCGTCTGGATCTGCTGATCGGTCCGATCAGCATCACGGCGTCCAGATTGGCTCGACCGGAGATTGATTTCACCCAGCCCTACTTTTTCGCCAGGGCTGGGGTCCTGCTTCCGATGAAAGCCCCGACGCTGTTCAGTCGCTTTCAGGTGCTGTTTGGTTGGGCTGCCGTCTCATCGCTGTTGCTGCTGCTCGCCATTCTCGTGGCGGTGGGAGGACTGATCTGGCTGGCTGAACGTCGGCAGAACAGCTCCCAGTTCCCGCAAGCCGTTGTTCCAGGTGTCACCAATGGCATGTGGTTTGCCCTGGTCACCCTGACCACAGTCGGCTATGGGGACAAGGCCCCTGTGACCCGACTTGGCAAGGGGATCACCTCGGCCTGGATGGTGATCTCGTTGATTGCTGTGTCATCGATCACGGCTGGCCTGGCATCGGCGTTCACCTTGTTTTTGTCCGGCGCCTCGGACGAAGGGATTCGCTCGGCCGAAGGGTTGAAGGAGGTGCGTGTGGGGGTGGTCGAAGGCACCAGCGGTGAGGAGATTGCCAAGCGTGGGTCAATGCGCACGGTGCCCGTGGCTTCGCTGGTGGAGGCGATCACGTTGCTGGAGCAGGGGGACGTGGAAGCCGTGGTGTTCGATCGTCCTGCGATCCGTTACCACCTCAAAAACCATCCGGAGCGGAAGGTGCGACTTGCTCCCTTCACCCTGGCGGAGGAAACCTATGGCTTTGCGCTTCCTGCGGACAGTCCGCTGAGGACCCCTCTGGATGTGAGTGTGCTGAAGATGCAGCGGGCCAGCGAGGTCGAGCTCATCACCAAACGCTATTTGTTCTGAGTTCGCTTTATTGGAGTGGACGATGGCGACGCAGGCCGTCTTCGATCAGATAGGAGGCCAGATTTCCACAGCTGCGTCCTTCAGCCAAGGCATGGCGTTTGAGTTCGTCCATGACCCCACCGGGCAACGTGACATTGATGCGGTCCGACTGGGCCGCATCGGCAACAGCGGCACTGCTCGGAACGCTGCCAGTGGATGTGAGGCGTTGCTGCAACTCCTGAACCAGGTCTTCCAGAATTGGCACGATCCCGTGTCGAAATAGCTACGCAAATGATACTTAATCGTGCTATCTGGGGTTTTTGTTTGATTTGTGGCTCCGGGGCGTAAATTAGCTGCGCTTTTCGAGGTGCAATGCAGTCGCTGCCATTAACTCTCGGCCCCGGCAGCGATCTGCATCAATCCCTCCATGCCCTGGCCCAGGAGCGTCAGATCACTGGATTTGTGGTCGGTGTCGTCGGCAACCTCACCAGGGCAGCTTTTCAATGCCCCGGTCGCCCGGAGCCGACGGTTTTAGAGGGAGACCTTGAAGTCATCACCCTGAACGGAACGCTCTCGCCCCAGGGCGTTCACCTTCACCTGAGTCTCTCCGACGGTGCTTGTCAGGTGTGGGGCGGCCACCTGGAACCTGGAACGCTCGTTCAAAAAGGCGTCGACCTTCTGATCGCTGTTCTCGACCAACCCGCTCCTTCTCCAGCCGTTGCTGACGCTGTGAAGTCAGCGGCCCCA
>JBGKDR010000096.1:0-1439 GCA_042954225.1 Parasynechococcus sp. | reverse complement strand
GTTCTTCGGGTCCCATTCCTCGGTAGCTCAGCGGTAGAGCGGTCGACTGTTAATCGATTGGTCGCAGGTTCGAATCCCGCCCGGGGAGTTTTGAGAAGCCACAGCTCACGCTGTGGCTTTTTTATTGACAATCAAAGAATTTGATGACATCGGGTTGCCGGAAGCGGAAGACTTCCTGAACACCTGAGCCAAGAACGGCCCACAGCTTTATCCGAGAGCCCCTGCGCCGCAAAGGATTGGCCAGATTTCTCGCTGTGTGGAACAAAAAGCAAAATCTGCACAGACTCGAAAAGCTTGAGAGAATCGGCGCAGCGTTGTTCACGACAACTCTTCCCCTTTCAAGCTGTTCCACCGCCGAAGCGATGAAGCCCTGCATCCTGCTGATCGAAGACGACCGCGACATGCGCGACCTGGTCAGTGGCCATCTCGAGCACAGCGGCTTCGACGTTCAACGTGCTGAAGACGGCATCAAGGGTCAGGCCCTTGCTCTGCAGTACACACCAGATCTGATCCTGCTCGACCTGATGCTCCCGAAGGTCGACGGTCTGACCTTGTGTCAGCGCCTGCGGCGCGATGACCGCACCGCAGGCATCCCGATTCTGATGCTCACGGCCCTTGGCGGAACGAAGGACAAGGTCAGTGGCTTCAACTCCGGCGCCGACGACTACCTGACCAAGCCCTTCGATCTCGAGGAACTTCAGGCACGCGTCAAAGCCCTGCTGCGGCGGAGCGACCGTGCACCGGTCGGAACCAGCAACCATCACGAGATCCTCAGCTACGGCCCGCTGACCCTGGTGCCCGAACGCTTCGAGGCCATTTGGTTCGACAGCCCGGTTCGCCTGACCCACCTCGAATTCGAGCTGCTCCACTGCCTGCTGCAGCGTCATGGTCAGACCGTTGCACCATCCCTGATCCTGAAGGAGGTCTGGGGCTACGAGCCCGATGACGACATCGAAACCATCCGGGTTCACGTCAGACACCTGAGAACCAAGCTCGAGCCCGATCCCCGCAAACCCCGTTTCATCAAGACGGTCTACGGCGCCGGCTACTGCCTTGAACTGCCCACCGGTGGTCAGTTGGAAGGTCTTCAGGATGTGGTGTCGATGGCCAGGGAAGAGCGCAATCGAGCCAGCGCCTGAACGCCCCGCTCAGGCCACCAGTTCCAGCAACGCCACTTCCCAGGCCAGGCGCGGCTGGACGAATCCCAGCAAGTGTCGTCGCAGCGTTTCAAGCCGACGTAATGGTCTGTCGTCTCCGCCCTGGCTCCAGAGCTTGTGTTGCCACCAATCCAGCAGCCAGAGCTGCTGTTCACCGTCCAGCGATTCAGTAAGGTCCCGCGCCAGAGCCAGGGCATCACGAGCCGACGCCGGTCGTCCGCTCAGGCGCTCGATCAGATCGGGTGGCAGGCCTCCCCAGCGCTCACGATGGGCCAGCAATGC
>JBGKDR010000095.1:0-4885 GCA_042954225.1 Parasynechococcus sp. | reverse complement strand
CCCGAATGGAGTCGATCGTGGCGTTGGAGCTCAAGCAGCCACTGCCTCAGTGCTTCCAGCCCGCTGACGGCGGGTCAGGAAGCCGAAGAGCACCTTGCCGAGCGCGGCCACCAGGGTGCCCTCCAGCTCCTGGAACATTTTCATGTTGAGGTGGAAGGCATGGTTGGCCTCTTCCACGATCCGGTCGGCCATCGCCTGATCGATCGGCAGCTGATCCATGGCAGCGCGGTAGGTGGTCTTGAAGGCCTTCTCGTCCGCGATGGCAGGGAAGGAATAGAAGTTCAGACCATCGTTGTCCGACAGGTTCATTGCCTTCTGGGCAATGGTCTTGAGGATCTGCCCGCCGGAGAGGTCGCCGAGATAGCGGGTGTAGTGATGGCCCACCAGTAGTTCCGGCGTCTCCTGCGCCACCTGACGGATGCGCTCCACATACGCCTGGGCGGCAGGGGTGGCCTTCAGCTGCTGGGCCCAATCGGCACCGAAGTAGTAAGCGAGATCCTGCTCAAGGGCCTCGCGGCGGTTGAGCTCAGGGAAGGCAATCGGAGCAATCACCGGGTTGGAAGACAGGCGTGCCATCTCCTCCTCCATGGCGCTGTACACGAAATACAGATCAGCCACGAGCGTGCGGTAACTCCCCTTATCGACCACACCTTTGAGGAAGCAGCTCACGAAACCGGTGTTCTCGGCCATGGTGTGCGACTTCTTGGTGCCTTCACGGAGTTGAGCAGCAAGGGCGACAGACATGAATGCTGGGTGTTGGACCGATAGAAGGACCCTATAAGCAGTCCACGAAAGGATGGCCCTGAGCGTTGCGAAGGGTTACGGGGCGGCGTCCGACGCTGTGTGTGTCGACTGAAACAGATCGAACAGCTCACGGCAGATCTGACGCAACTGACGGGTCTGTTCCGGTTGTGGCAGATGGGAGCCGACCGGTTGCCAGTCGCCGACGGTGGCCAGGCGCCACCGTTCACCATCGAATGTCATGCCCCGCATCAGGACACCGAGTAACTGCAGAGAATCGGACTGATCCGGACAGAAGCGAAGCTGCATCAGCAGGCTTCGACATTCCAGCCTTGGACTCCAACCGGGGAAGTGAAAGGAGAGATCGAGTGATTCCGGCTCAGACCACTCGCGTGTCTGAGCGTCATCCCGCCAGGGCGTGAGGTTGGCGCGTGCCGCTGGGAAATATTGACGAACCAGCGTGACGGTGGACGCCAGGGCCTGGACCTGCGCAACACTGCGGACGGACTCTCCAGCGTTCACCCCCCACCTCAGCCAACTGCCGACATTGTTGGGGGGATGTCAATGATGCGCCGTTACGGTTGCGCCCACGTTCACGGAACCATGACACGACCGCTGCACATCGGCCTTCTCAGCGCGATGCCGGAAGAGATTGGTTCCGACCTCGGCCATCTCGACACGGTTGGCGAGCAGCACCACGGGGACCTCACGCTGCATCGATGTTTCTGGCGGGTCGCTGACGCTGCTCCGGTTCAGCTCACCCTGGCCTGGAGCGGCTGGGGCAAGGTCTGCGCCGCCCGGGCGGCGACGCGGTTGCTGGCCTCCGCGCCCGACGATGCGCCGATTGATCTGCTGTTGTTCACGGGCGTTGCCGGAGCCGCTGACCCCGATCTGAAGCAATGGGATCTGGTGCTCGCCTCGGAGGTGATTCAGCACGACATGAATGCCAGCCCGCTGTTTCCGAAATTCACCTTGCCACCGCTGAACCGGGACCGCCTGCAGCCCAGGCCAGCGTGGCTTACATGGGCGCAAGCCACTCTGGAGCAAGCCCATCAAGCCGGAGCCCTGGACGCCTTTGGCACCCCCAGGCCGGGCCTGGTGGCCACGGGCGATCAGTTCATCGGTGATCCGGCGGTCCTCAGCGATCTCCGACGCGATCTCCCGGATCTGCAGGCCGTGGAGATGGAAGGTGCCGCAGTGGCCCAGGTGGCGGAACAGGAAGGGATTCCCTGGTTGGTGCTGCGGGTGATCTCCGACAGCGCCGATGACGATGCAGCTGAGAGTTTCACCGATTTCGTGCAGCGCTATGAACGCAGCGCCTGGCAACTCGTGGAAGCGCTGCTGCGGGGTGAGCAGGGAGCTCCAGGCCGATGAATGCCCCTCGAAAGCGATGGCTGCACGGTCTCCATCGACTGGGCCGCTACGGCGTCGTGGGCGTGTCGGCAGCAGCCATTCACTTCGGCGTCCTGCGTGGCTTGGGACTTGTCCTTGCGGATTGGCTGGCCAACCCCATCGCCTTTCTGGCCGCGTCCATCGCCGGTTACCTGGGCCATGCCCTGCTGACGTTTCGCGAGGAAACCGGCGGGCAACGCTTCCCCCGTCGCTGGTTGATCCTCCAGTACGCGGTGAATCTCAGCGTGTGTGGCGTGCTGCCACTGCTGCTGCCCGACGCCATTGGCCTGACCGCGCGCGACACCGTGCTCGTGTTCACTCCAACTGTTCTTAATGCGCTGATCTGGAGTCGCGCCGCACGCTTCACCGCGCGCCGACGCGCCATGAGCCATCAGGTGCCTCTTCGTCACGCCGACGACCTCGGCCTCGCCGCTGGCGTTGATGCAGCGATTCTCGAATTAGCCCGATCCAACCAACTGGATGGAGCCAGCCTGCTGGTGGACGGTCCGACAGCGGCATCCGCGGCAGCGGCCTGGATGGCAATGGGTCGGCCCCGCTCGTTGTGTCTTCACCTTTGCCTGACCGAAGGCCCGGACCGATCAGCCGGATCCGCCCTGCCGGCCACTTTCGGGCAACTGCTGCTGGCCTCCCTGCTGCCTGGTCGCCGGCAACGGATCCGTCCGCAGCTGGAACACAGCATTCGCCGCCAGGTCAATCGCTATCGAGAGCTCACCGGAGAGCAGCGGATCCGCCTTGATGGCCATCAGCACATTCACCTGGTTCCCGTCGTCCTGGACAGCCTGCTGAGCCTGGCCGAGGAATTGCAGATCGACTGGATTCGCACCACCGCTGAACCCCTGCCCACGGATCTGCCCTGGCGCAGCTGGCTCTCCACACTGACCAGCGGTGGCTTGCTCAAGTGGTTGGTTCTGCAGAGTCTTTCGGCAATGGCGGAACCTCGATTGCTGGCCCATGGAATCGCCACCAACACGGCCTTCGCCGGAGTGCTGTTCACCGGGCGGATGGCCGGCCGTCCCCTGGAACGCTCCCTTTCCGCACTGATGACAACACCCCGACGACGGGGTCTGGGCCCCGCGATGCTTCTGGCGCATCCCGCAGAGCAGGGCAGTGCGTCGGCGTTGGCAAAGAACGGCTTCGAGCTGTCCGCAGGCTTCTTTGCATCCCCCTGGCGTCAGCGGGAATGGCAAGCCCTCAAGGCTCATGCACCGCGCGGATGAAGTAGTGGGGGCGGCGCTTGACGTCGATGTAGATCCGACCGATGTACTCACCCAGCACACCAATTCCGATGAGCTGGATCCCACCCAGGAAGAGAATGGCCACGATCTGGGAGGCGTAGCCAGGAAGATCCACACCCCAGATCACGGTTCTCAGAACAATCAGTGCCGCATAGAGAAAACTGAGCATTGAGATCAGCGCACCGATCACACCCCAAACCTTGAGTGGCTTGACCGTGAAGGAGAAGATGCCGTCCAGGGCGTAGCGCCAGAGCTTGTAGGAATTCCAGGACGTCCGCCCGCCCGGCCTCGCCACCCTTGTGTAGGGAATCTCGAGACTGCGATAACCGGTCCAGGGCATCAGACCTTTTGAAAAACGGGTGGCCTCACGCATCTGCGTCACCGCCTCCACCACAGGCGCGGAAAGCAGGCGGAAATCACCGGCTCCTTCCTGCAGCTGGATCGAATCCACCAACCGATTGAACACGCGGTAGAACCACGACGCGGTGGCCACCTTCATCCGCGACTCTTCATCGCGGTCATCCCGCACAGCCGTCACGACCTCGGCACCATCCCGCCAGGCCTGAACCATCGTTGGAATCCGGTCCGGAGGATGCTGCAGGTCGGAATCGATCAGCACAGCTGCCGCGCAGCGTCCGTTGGCGTAATCCAGCCCCGCCAGCATCGCCGCTTCCTTTCCGAAATTGCGCGTCAGCTCGAGCAGGGTGACGTCCTGATCGGCATGGCTCTGCTGCCAGGCACGGATCACAGCAACTGTGGCGTCGGACGATCCGTCATCGATCAGCAGCAACCGGTGGACCTCAGGCAAGGCCATGACCTGATCAATGAAACGGGTGATCACCGTCTCCTCGTTGAAGCAGGCGGCCACCACCCAGAGCTGCTCGCTGGCCATGAATCCGGTCTGCAGTCCCTGAAACCGTAGGGCTCCCCCCTCAGTCATAGGCTCGCTCTGCTGACGCCCGACCCACTGCTATGGCCCAGTTCGAGAAGCTCACCGCACCCACCCAGGGCACCCCGATCCGCTTCGAGAACGGTCAACCAGTCGTGGCCGACAACCCGATCATCCCCTTCATCCGGGGCGACGGCACGGGGGTGGACATCTGGCCCGCCACCCAAAAGGTGCTTGATGCTGCTGTGGCCAAGGCTTACGGCGGGGCCAAAACCATCGAGTGGTTCAAGGTCTATGCCGGCGACGAGGCCTGCGATCTCTACGGCACTTATCAGTACCTGCCGGACGACACCCTGGAAGCGATCCGCACCTATGGCGTCGCCATCAAAGGCCCCCTCACCACGCCCGTGGGTGGCGGCATCCGCTCACTGAACGTGGCCCTGCGTCAGATTTTTGATCTGTATTCCTGCGTGCGTCCCTGCCGCTACTACGAAGGCACCCCCAGCCCCCACAAGCGTCCCCAGGATCTGGACGTGATCGTCTACCGGGAGAACACCGAAGACATTTATATGGGTGTGGAATGGGAAGCCGATGACGCCGTCGGCCA
>JBGKDR010000094.1:0-2237 GCA_042954225.1 Parasynechococcus sp. | reverse complement strand
AACCTGGCGCAGTCGTCAAGGCTGACGTCATCACCATTGCTGTGGCGAATCTGAACCTCGAGAGTCATCGGATTCAGATGCGTGAACAGCTGAATCGAGCAGAGGTCGAAGCCGTTGGCAACGGCAACACCCGCGCTGAGGCTCTCGAGATCGGGGAGAAGTGGATGCGGCAAGACAAGGTCTGGTCAGGCATCGGCCCGACCGGCAATTCAGTTGTGACCTGTCTCCCTTGGGAGATGCCCGTCGGACACCCAATCAATGTAGAGGACCGCCTTACGACGCCCCGAGGTCAATCGTCGGGGCATCGGGGAAGGCATCGCCAGCCTGTTGTTCTCCACGCAGGGATGGGTCCTGGTTGATGCAGGCCTGGGTCTGCTCGCTGGTTTTCAGGAACTGGCAGACCCGGCTCCACAGCTTGCTGCGGGTGCCCGGTGTGCCCTGGCTGAACATCACCTTGTCCGGCTGGCCAGGGCAGCGTTCGATCTGCACCTGACACAGGGGACAACGCTGGACCTCAGAGGCGGTGCTGGAAGCGGTCACTGGGACGCAACAAATGTGGCCTGAACTTAATGGCCTTTCCTGTGAGACGACTGTCGGCTTGGCTCAGTTGCAGCCTTGGACGGAAATCCTGTAGCTGAAGCCCGTCCCACGGGGATCCTTGTTGGCGCCGATCTTGAAATTCACCTGGCCCACGGCTTTGCCGCTGGGGGGCGAGAAGGGGCCGAACTGGGCGCCGGTGCCTGTGGGTGGCTGCATGGACTGCTCAACCACCTTGAGGTTGGTGCCGTCGGTGAATTTCAGGTAGGCCTCCACCGGATACGCCCCAGGGTTGCCCTCGGTCGAATCAGCGGTGAAGAACAACTTGAACTGGCGGTAGGGACGATCCGCCACGAAATCGGTGTTCCAGTTGGTGCGGCCCACGGCATTGCCGATCAAGCCCTTGGGGCGCTCGACCTGTTTCTTGACGATGTGGGGTGCAGGGCCGTTGCCGTTGCCGCCCAAGGGCATCAGGAACGTGCAGGCCGCTCGAGCAGATGCGGGAGCCAGCAGGAGGGAGACGCCTGCAGTGGCGGCCAGCGCCAGGAAAGATCTCATCGAATCAGCTGGGGATTTTGGGGTGGCGTCGGTAAGGGCGGACCCTCTTCGAAGCGCTCCAGCAACACTTGCGTCGGGATTTGGGTGCCGAAGCGGCAGGCGTTGGTTTCGCTGGAGGCGAGGGTGCCATGTTCCCAGAATTTGTTGCTGCCGTTGCCTCCCCCGCAGAGACCGAAGTATTCGCAGCCTTTATGGCAGGTCTCCACACCACTGCTCATGTCGGCCATGAGCCGACGGAACTGGTCGGTCTGGGTGGAGTCCACCAACGACAGATCTTTCAGGTTGCCGAGGTTGAAGCTGCCGTAGCGGTCGCTGGCGACTGACAGCAACTCGGGATCGAAGGTCGAGAAATTTCCCTCCCAATCGACGCTGAGGATCGAGAACGGTCGGTTGAGCTCGTTCTGGGTCATGCGCTGGTTGCCTTGAATCAGGCTGATGACCTGCTCGAATTCGCGCAGCACCACGGGATAGCCGTCCTGCTCGCTCAGCCTCCAGAAGGCCCGCAGGAAATCGCGGTACTTCTCCTCCATCTCGGAGCCTTGCATCGAGGAGCTGGTGTTGATCCCCTCCTGCTCCTCGACATTGAAGCCGACGTTATTGATGCCGTTGTCGCGGAAGAAGCGGTACATCCGCTCCGGTTGCTCCATGGCATCGGCCGTCACCACCGAGATGCAGTGGAACGGCACATCGTTGCGATGCAGGGCTTCGATTCCCTTCATGGCCATGGCGTGGGATCCGCGTCCATTGCGGAAGCGCCGATGGGCGTCGTGGATGTCCTCCGGACCATCCACACTGATGCCCACGACGATGCGGTTGCGCTTGAAGCAGTCGCACCACGCATCGTTGATCAATGTGGCGTTGGTCTGAACGTGCTGGGTGAAGTCCAGTCCCTGGGCGTTGAACTGCGCGAGGCTGCGATTCAGAATCGTCGTGGCTTCGTCGTACCAACTGGTGGGAAGGGTGAGAGGTTCCCCGGCATGCCAAACAAGGGCGAACTCCGGTCCGGCATAGGGACTTTCCAGAATCCGCTGCATCAACAGGGGCAGCAGATCGAGGTCAAAGACCCGTTTCTTCTGCCGATCCGGCAGGTAGCAATACGAGCAATCGAGGTTGCACAGCGAGGTGGACTGCACAACCACGAG
>JBGKDR010000093.1:0-2545 GCA_042954225.1 Parasynechococcus sp. | reverse complement strand
ATATTTTGCTGCGATGGACTGGGATTCGTCTAAAAGCTCTTGATAGCGCTGGATGATCTTCTGAGAATCAACATAGTAGTTCCGATAATCCTTCTGTGTTTGATGCAGGTTGTTGAGTAAAAACTCTTCCGTTTGTTTATGTTCAGCGATCTGCCGAATCTCTATCAGTGCACTGTCTGAATCGATTTTTTTGAGTAGTCTTTCGTTATAGTGACTATCAGTGGTGCGACCAAATTTTACTGCCAATTGATCCATCTCGGTGTAAAGCTCAATCAGCTTGCCGTCACTCTCATGATTGATGTGATGGATCAACAGAGCTGAAAGAGTCTGGACGTCTGGATAAGATCCATGGTCTTCTTGTTGCAATGTGAGTGAAACAGAGTCCAACGCGAAGATGTCCTTGAGTGAGATGGTTTGACTCATTCGTTCGAGTTGCCAAGCTGCAACAAGACACCATTCCGGGCACGATTTGATGCAATCCATCACCTCTTCCATCAGACTCTGAAGCTCAGAATTCCACGCGTGACTTTGCGCAACGGAGCTGTTTGCTCCACCCAGATGGGCAATCTGTTGGTCGGGTGTATTAAAAAGAATCAGGCTCATCTCGTGCCTTCTTTCGGCACGTTGATTCCAGTTCAGCCGTTGAAGCCCCGCATCGCTCAGCAGCTGCTGAACGGATGCACTGATCTGGAAAGGAGAGAGCCAGTATTGAAATGACATGTCTTTAGTTGTACTTTGTGTTATTCAGGAGTTTCCATTTGATCGCGTTCTGATGAAGAACCTTGAGCTCGCTTTGGGCGGCGTCAAGTTTGCTGTATTGCATTGAACTCTCAATGCAATTGAGTCTCATTTCTATTCTTTTCACCGGATTCTCGATCAGTGGAGTGATCTTACTCAGGACATCCTCTACATTGAAGGTGTCCACAAGCAGGGCATTGACCTGATCCGTTGCAAATTCAGTGGCTCCACCCTTCATCGGCAGCACTGGAATGCAGCCACAGGCCATCGCTTCAAAGCCTGTTCGACCAAAAGCCTGATAGTCAGAGAGATCGATAAAAATCGTGGATTGTTTCAGGAGCTCTGCTACATCCACACGATTCAGAATTCCGTAGTTGATATAGTCGAAATCTTGGTGGAGAGACTGCCACTCGGGATTCGATGATTCGCAGCCAAAAAGACGAATATTGATGTTGTCTTTGAATTGTTTTTTCAGATGAGAAAGCAGAACCATGGTTCTGGCTGCACCGCGACGTGGCGTCTGTGGTCGGATCATGGCTGAGATCACCACTTGGCCAGTCTTATCTGGGGATGATGAAGGCTTGTAGATGCTTTCGTCGAGGCTCGGCCGAACTTTGTTGACGTGGACATCATGATGTTGATGGACTTCATCTGCAATCCATTGCGTCTTAGCCATCAGGCAGCAGTTCTGGATCAGTGAATAGGATGACTTCGCTTCAATCCATTGGTCGGTGCCTTCTCGAAAGAAGAGGGGTTCATAGTCTTGAACGTAATAACATGGAAGAATGTGGGGTGCCTTCTCGTGAATCCTTTTTAAATGCTTGACAGATGAGAAGATTGTGGCGATGACGCAGTCAATTTGATCAACATTCAATTGTTCAGGTTGATCAGGGTCATAACCTATAAAAATCTCGTTGAATCGTTGTTGGCCTAGGTCACTGTACTTGTCCTGAAAATCGTCGAGGTGCTCTGCGTTGACTGCAATTTGAACATCAACGTTCAGACTTTTCATCGCGATCACTTCTTGGATCACGGAATGAGCACCGCCGCCTCCACCTTTGACGGGAAGAAGGAACAAGATCTTGAGGTCGTAAGGAGATGTGTCCTGAACGATTGTCTGAATATACGAATTGAGTTGTGCACGAATCTGGTTCAGTGCGGGGTTGGTTTTGGTTTTTTCCAGCTTGTTGTGGAAGAGCTCTCCATGCTTCTCAATAAGTTTCTGATGACCTGCCTTGGACAGTGCTTCTTTGCGCTCACTGCCAAAGCTTTTTGATTTGGCATGGAAGACATAGCAGTTGTCGGCAATCGCCAGCTTGAATCCGGCCTCGCTGGCGCGCAGGCATAGATCATTTTCTTCCCCATAGCCCTGTGGAAACGCCTGTTCATCCAACAGGCCAATCTGTTCCAGGACCGTTGCTTTGATCATGAAGCAGAAGCCGTTAACAAACTCGACCTCAGGAAAATCTTGATTCGAGGCATTCCTGACCAGTTGATTGAACTGCTCCGTATTCAGATTAAAGGGAATATTGTTGATGGCAAATCGTCCATCATTTCCAATCAAGAGCGGCACATTTTGCCAACTTGCCGCATTGGACAAGGGCCCGACAACCCCGATCTCCGCATCTGTTCGGAAGCAGGTCAGCATTCCAGAAATCAGGTGTCGTGGAATGATTGTGTCGCTGTTGAGTGTGATGACGTAATCAGCTGAGGCTAGTTTCAGCCCTTTGTTGACGGTTTTTGTGTAACCAAGATTGGTCTCGTTGTTGACGAGATTAAAGATAGGTCGTGTTTTGCAGTAGTCATA
>JBGKDR010000092.1:0-1379 GCA_042954225.1 Parasynechococcus sp. | reverse complement strand
ACGAGCACGCAAAGCAGAACAGCTGAGTGCGTCATCCCTGATATCGGTGTTTTGCCTCCCGATTTGATGTTGATGACAGTCCTCATTGTTGCGCCCGCTCCAGGTAACCCACCCAAGAGTCCTGCCGCGGTATTGGCGATTCCTTGTCCGATCAGTTCCTGATTCGAGTCGTGCTCTGTTTGAGTGATGTTGTCTGCGACAAGCGACGTCAGCAATGAATCGATTGCGCCCAAAAGGGCTAAAACTCCACCTGCTTTGATGATTTCTAGCGTGTGATATCTCCATTCCGGCAATCGAAACTGCAGTCCCCCTTCGGGAATGGTTCCGATGCGTGCCATTGCATCTGGCTCGAAAATCCACAGTGATATCGGGGTTACTATCAGCAGGGCAAGCAGTGGTGATGGAACCCATTGTCTGATTCTCGCAGGAGTCAGAAAGACAATCGCTAATGTCATCAATCCAACTGCCATTGCAGGGGTGTTAACCGATCCCCCAGCGGTTAATTGTTGGATTGATTGAAGGACGCCTCCGCTTGTTTGTATTCCTAAAAATGGACCAATCTGCAGCACCAGGATGATGAATCCGATGCCTGACATGAATCCTGAGACCACGGAATAGGGAACCAGGGTGATGTATCGACCGAGTCGAAACAGTCCCAGACTCATTTCCAGTAACCCTCCAACCACGACCGCCGCCATCACGATCGGTAGGAGTTCCCCTGCTGCCAGTTCCTCTGAGACCCCTGCTGCCGCCAGCGTGCTGACCACCCCTGCGACGGTGACGCTCATGGGACCTGTGGGTCCACTGACTTGAGCGGGTGTACCACCACAGATCGCCGCGATGAACCCCGTGACGATGGCGCCATAGAGACCGTAAATCGCCCCTCCCGGCCCCAGTGCTGCGTTACCGAACGCCAGAGCCAAAGGAAGCGCCACCACAGCAGCGGTCAGCCCCCCGAGAAGATCTCCCCTCAGATTGTTTGTCCGCAGCCGTCCGATGAACGCCATTTCTCAGTTCATCCCGCTCCATTCGGCCAAGCTTTTGAGCTGTTGAACCCCTTCGCGCCTTTCGCTGTTCGGGAGAGTCCATGTCGGGACAGCTCGAATCTGGGCTGCCTGGCAACGTTCATATTGTTTCGGCAGTTGTTCAGGTTTTCCGCATTCGACGTAATTGAGTTCAGCGCCGGCTTGTTTGCCGAACAGACTCATTTGCCTGAAGCAGGCTGGGCATCGCCATGATCCAAAAAACTGTGCACCAGATTTGTTCAGGTGATCGACCAGGGAGATGGCCTCTGGCGTCGAGTCTCCCAGGGGCTCGCCAATGGTTCCGGTCCACTCCTTCGCGATGCTTGGCCCACTGAACAACGCCAGACCCACGCC
>JBGKDR010000091.1:0-3764 GCA_042954225.1 Parasynechococcus sp. | reverse complement strand
CGCCTCAGCTGTGATTGGAAGGGATACCACCGGGGGGTTCATACAACATTTCAAGCCAATTGCCTTCGGGATCCTTCAGATAGAAGGAGGCGGTGCCGTCCCGGTGGTCGTGAACGGCACCCACATGGACACCCTCGGACTTCAACTGAGCGTGCACCGTATCCACCTCGGCACGATCCTGGAAATGGAACGCGAAGTGAGGACCTGCCGCCTTGTAACCAGGTCCCAGCAGGGCCAGGCCGTCACGGCCGGGGCCGGCCTCCAGATAGCACCAGTCCTCCGCTTCCCAGACCAGACGCATGCCAAGCCCGGTGTAGAAGGCCACCGCACGCTTGACATCCTCCACACGGATGGCGACGTGGCCGAGACGTTGGACGGACGGCATCAGATCAACCCTCGCGCAACCAGGCCGCAGCGTCACAGGCGTGGTAGGTCAGGATCAGATCAGCACCCGCCCGCTTGAAGCAGAGCAGGGTCTCGAGAACCACCGAGCGTTCGTCGATCCAGCCACGCTCCGCGGCCGCTTTGACCATCGAATATTCACCACTCACGTTGTACGCAGCGATCGGTAACTCCGATTCCTCACGCAAACGGTGAATGATGTCGAGATAAGCCAGACCTGGCTTGACCATCATGATGTCGGCCCCTTCCTGCTCATCAAGCTGAGCTTCCGTGATGGCCTCCCGCGCATTGGCAGGATCCATTTGATAGGTGTCCTTGTTCTTGGGAATCGGTTTGCTGCCAGCAGCGCGGGGGGCTGAATCGAGCGCCTCACGGAAGGGCCCGTAATACGCGGAGGAATACTTCGCGGTGTAGCTGATGATGCCGACATGCTCGAAGCCTTCGTCGTCGAGTGCTTCTCGGATCGCCCCAACCCGGCCGTCCATCATGTCGCTAGGGCCGATCAGATCAGCACCAGCGCGAGCTTGCATCACAGCCTGACGGCAGAGCAGTTCAATCGTTTCATCGTTGAGAACCACACCGTCCTCGCTGACGATGCCGTCATGGCCGTCACAGGAATAGGGATCCAGAGCCACATCGGTCATGATCGCCATCTCGGGGACATCGCGTTTGAGCTGACGAATCGCCCGGGGAATGAGTCCGTTTTCGTTGAAGCATTCAGCGCCGTCTTCCGTCTTGAGACCTTCAGCGACCTTGGGGAACAGCACCACACAACGCACGCCCAGATCCCAGGCGCGCTGAACCTCGCCGCTCAATGCAGCGAGGCTCCATCGGTTGGCTCCAGGCATCGCCGCAATCGGCTCGATATCAGCGCCTTCGTGGACAAAAAGCGGATAAATGAAATCGGCTGCAGACAGGCTGTGCTCACGCACCATTCCCCTCAGCGCAGGGGTACGACGCAGTCGGCGAGGGCGGTATGTGAGCTCCATTTCATCCATGGTTCAGCCGCTGATCGTAATGCGAAGAAAACTCAGAGAGAGGCCTGGCGGAGCCAGTCTTGACGAGGACTCTCCTTGCGGTTGGCACGAAGCTGTTCAAGCAAGCGACGCTCGTCGTCCGACCAGGTCGATGGCAGCCGCAACGAGAGTGTGAGCAACAGATCGCCCCGTCCGTTGCGCGCAGGCCAGCCCTTTGCCTTGAGGCGAAGGCTCCGACCCGGTGCCGTTCCGGCCGGAATCGACACCTGAGCTTCACCATCGGGTGTCATAACCGTCACCGCCCCACCGAGGGCGAGTTCATCAAGGCTGACCGGCAGATCGGCTCGCATCTGGTCACCATCCAGCCGCCAGATCGGGTGGTCCTGAACCGTGAGGTTGAGGTAAAGATCGCCACGACGCCCGGTGCCGGGTTGCAGATTTCCCTTTCCTTTCAGACGCAGTCGCGACCCTGTCTTGACCCCAGCGGGGATGCGCACCTGTACCCGTTCATCATTGACAGAAAGTGTGCGTTCACCACCCCGAAACGCCTCAGAAAAAGAAACGCTGATCGAGGCTTCAGCGTCGAGGTTGACCGGTTGACGACCCGTCGCTGGATTGCGTGAAAAGCCACCTGGGAAGCCTCCACCGGGGAAACCGCCTCCCGGGAAGCCAGAACCGCTGGCAGGACCACCGAAACGTCCGAGGAGGTCGTTGATGAAGTCGTCAAAATTGCCGTATCGACCAAAGTCGACATCCATCCCCGGGGCACCGGCACCACCCCCCATGCCGCCGGCCTGATTCCAAAATTGACCGAACTGCTCATATTTACGACGTTTCTCGGGATCAGACAGCACCTCGTAGGCCTCACTGATCTCTTTGAACTTGGCCTCAGCAGCTTGATCGCCAGGATTCACGTCAGGGTGGTACTGACGGGCAAGTTTGCGAAAGGAGCGCTTGATCGTGTCTGTATCCGCCGATCGCTGCACCCCCAGGATTTGGAAATAATCCTTGTAACCACTCCCGGCCATGGATGGGCGAGCACCGCGGCAATAGTCTTTCAGTCAGCTCATCTCCGTGGGCATGACTCCATGGAGGGATGCCCGAACGGAAAAGGTGGACCTAGCGTCGGTTGATGCCGCAGACATCTGACGACATGAGCCAGGGCCTTCCCAAAATCGCGATCCCAAGAACGAAGTCCTGGTGGATGGGAGTCGGCGTGGGTCTGGCGTTGTTCAGTGGGCCAAGCATCGCGAAGGAGTGGACCGGAACCATTGGCGAGCCCCTGGGAGACTCGACGCCAGAGGCCATCTCCCTGGTCGATCACCTGAACAAATCTGGTGCACAGTTTTTTGGTTCATGGCGATGCCCAGCCTGCTTCAGGCAAATGAGTCTGTTCGGCAAACAAGCCGGTGCTGAACTCAATTACGTCGAATGCGGAAAACCTGAACAACTGCCGAAACAATATGAACGTTGCCAGGCAGCCCAGATTCGAGCTGTCCCGACATGGACACTCCCGAACAGCGATAGGCGCGAAGGGGTTCAACAGCTCAAAACCTTGGCCGAGTGGAGCGGGATGAACTGACCAATGGCGTTCATCGGACGGCTGCGGACAAACAATCTGAGGGGAGATCTTCTTGGGGGGCTGACCGCTGCTGTGGTGGCGCTTCCTCTTGCTCTTGCGTTCGGCAACGCAGCACTGGGGCCGGGGGGGGCGATCTACGGCCTCTATGGCGCCATCGTCACGGGATTCATCGCAGCCGTCTGTGGTGGTACACCCGCTCAAGTCAGTGGGCCCACAGGTCCAATGAGCGTCACCGTCGCAGGGGTGGTCAGCACACTGGCCGCAGCAGGGGTCACAGAGGAACTGGCAGCAGGTGAACTCCTCCCGATCGTGATGGCGGCGGTCGTGGTCGGGGGACTGCTGGAAATGAGTCTCGGAATGTTCCGACTCGGTCGGTACATCACCCTTGTTCCCTATTCCGTGGTCTCAGGATTCATGTCGGGCATCGGATTCATCATCCTGGTGTTGCAGATAGGACCCTTTTTAGGAATCCAGACAAGCGGAGGTGTCGTTCAAACAATCCAGCAGTTAACCGCTGCAGCGTCGATCAACAGCTCTGCTGTAGCGGTTGGATTGATGACATTGGCCATTGTCTTTCTGACTCCTGCGAGAATCAGACAATGGATTCCGTCGCCACTGTTGGCCCTTCTGGTCGTTACACCGGTGTCTCTTTGGATCTTTGATCCAGATGCAATGGCGCGGATCGGAACCATTCCTGAAGGAGGACTACAGCTTCGACTGCCGGAATTTAGATATCACACGCTGGAAATCATCAAAGCAGGAGGTGTTTTAGCCCTTCTGGGAGCAATCGATTCATTGCTGAC